>JAIFMT010000044.1 GCA_020048295.1 Rhodoferax sp. | reverse complement strand
GGGACGCGATATCACATCAATATCAATAGCTATCAGCGCATAGCCAACAAAGGCTAGAGGCAAATTTTATATATAAAATACGCCGCACCGGGTTACTTGCTGGTGCGGGCTTCCATGGCCTTGAGCACCCGGTCGGTGATGTCGGCGCGGGGACTGACGTACACGGCATCCTGCACCACAAAATCAAGCTTGTCGGACTCGGCGATTTTTTTGATGATCTGATTGGTGCTGGCCAGCAGTTTTTGCAATTCTTCGTTTTTGCGCGCATTCAGGTCTTCCTGGAACGAGCGGCGCTTGCGTTGCAGTTCACGCTCTTGCTCGGCCAGTTTTTGCTGCGTGGCAGTACGTTGCGTCGCAGGCAGGGTGGGTGCGTCGATCTGAAACTTGTCAGCCGCTTTCTTGAACGCGGCATCCTGGGTGCTGATGTCTTTTTCGCGCGCGGAAAACTCATGCTCCAGCTGGGTCTGAATCTGCTTGGCGGCGACTGATTCCTTGATGATGCGCTCGATCTTGACAAAGCCAACGCGGCTCGCCGGGGCTGCCTGGACCTGTGCCGCTGCGGGCACGCCCAGCAGCAGGGCGGCCGTCAACAGGCTTGCGCTGACGGGTCGAAAGGCGGGTTTCAGAGAAAAGCCGATGGCTTGAAAGTGGGTCATGGTCATTTGGGAAGTGTCGGGGTGAAGGGGGTGATTGTGAGCCACCCATGTGCCCGACACGGTGGCCACGCCGTGCCTGCAGCAACCCGCCTTGGTATTGTTGGTGAATCTGGCGCAAATATCAATTGCGCACCACCGACTTGCCCGCATTTTTGACAGGGTCGCCAACGGCAAAGCCGGGGTCCTGATCAAAGTCGAACTGGGCGATGTGGCCGTCGGGGTATTTCACGCTGACCGTCCAGACCTTGCGGGTGTTGGCGTTTTCCTGAATTTTCTTGCCGGCGTAAGCGCCACCAACGGCACCGGCAATCGTCGCCAGGTCTCGGCCCATGCCACTGCCAATCTGGTGCCCCAGCACGGCACCGGCCACACCACCGGCAATCACACCCACGGCATTGCTCTCGCCGGGCTTTTCAGCCACCGTCACGGCTGTGACCCGGCCACAGTCGGCACAGTCCTGCGGCGTGAATTGCGTGCCGTACACCCCTTGCACGGCCGGCGCACTGCCGTTGGGCTGCTGCGGGTTTGATGACCAACTGGTTTGCGCCACGGCGCTGCCCGCCAGACAGCCCCCCAGCGTCAGCAAAGCCATCCACTTTGAGTGAAACAAGATCAAGTTCATGAGCGTCTCCAGTCAACAAAACAAGCCGCCTTGAGTGGCGAGGTAGCGCCTGAGGATACTGCGTTGCGATTGTTTTAAGAATATGTTAAGCCACAAAAAATACCATCCAAACATGATATTTCGCAATGGCCACGCTGCCGTTAACAAATGCTTACCAATGCATACAGACAGTCACACCCATCCCGCAGAAACTGCGGCCTTGTTTTTTATAGAAAGGTTCACCATGAAACATTTCCTTCGCGCTGCGGCAGGCACGGCCATTTGCCTGTTTGGCTTGAGTCTGGGTGCGCATGCCCAGACGGCACCGCCAGCCGGCCGGCTGCTGGCATCCAACTGCTTTCAGTGCCACGGCACCAACGGCAAGGGGCCCGGTTTTGACAAGCTCACCGGCGAGTCAGCGAATGAAATTTACAAAGAACTGAAAGAGTTTCAGTCTGGCCAGGAAGGCAACGGCATCATGGCCAAACACGCCATGGGCTACACCGATGCCCAACTGCAAGCCCTCTCAAGCTGGCTGTCAACCCAGCGCTAATTCAATACTTTCAGGAGCACACATCATGGATAGACGCTATTTTCTGTCTGCCGGCGGGGTTTTGCTGGCCACCGGTACACCCTTGGCCTTGGCTGATGACGACAAAAAGAAATCAAAAAAATACAGTGACTCTGACAGCCACTCAAAGCCCAAACCGACACCCACCCCCACGCCGACTCCAGCGCCAACACCCACGCCAAGCCCAATCACAAAATCTCGCGTGATCGTGATTGGCGGCGGCATGGGAGCGCAACAGCAGCTATGTCTCCAACATTTTCAGCTCGCTGGTGCTCACCGGCCAGCGCAGCATGGCCAGCCTGACCTACAACTACAGCAAGTTGTTGTCGGCCTACGGCGTGCAAGTCATCAAGGGCGACGTGGTTGAAGTGGACCCGGTCGGGGTGAAGGTCAAACTGGCCGATGGCACCGTTCTGGCCGCCGACCGCATCGTGATGGCTCCCGGCATTGAATTTGACAGCGTGCCGGGGTTGGGCACCTCCAACCGGATGCCACATGCCTGGCAGGCGGGTGCGCAAACCACCTTGCTGGCCAACCAGCTCGCCAGCATGACCAACGGTGCGCCGGTGGTGTTGACGATTCCCAAGATGCCGTACCGCTGCCCGCCCGGCCCCTACGAGCGCGCCTGTCTGGTGGCCGACTGGCTGAAAACCAAAAAACCCAAATCCAAGCTGTTTGTGCTCGATGCCAATCCGCGCATCGTCACCGAGGAAGCCAACTTCACCAGCGGCTTTGCGCTCAATGGCATCACTTATGTGCCCAACGCCGAAATCACCAGCGTCGATCCGGCCAGCATGACCGTCAACACCACCATGGGGTCGTTCAAGAACAATGGCGCGGTCAATCTGATTCCGGGTCAGCGCGCCGGCGGCTTGATCAGAACGGCCGGGCTCAACAACGCCACCAAGCTGCCCGGCGACGCAGATTTCCGCTTTGCCGGGGTGAACCAGCTCAGCTATGCCAGCACCGTCAGTGGTGCGGGCAAGATTCACATCATTGGAGACTCCAGTGCCACGGCGCAACCCAAGGCCGGTCATATTGCCAATCAGGAAGCCAAGGTGTGCGCGGATGCCATCGTGCGGGCTTTTGCCGGCTTGCAACCTGATCAGGCACCTGTCACCAGTTCGGCTTGCTACTCAACCATCACCATGTCGCAGGCCTCCTGGCTGACTGCCGTGTTCCAGTATGACCCGGTTAGCGCAGCCATGGTGGCCAACGCGGCCGGCTCGGGTGCCTCAACAGGCTGGAGCAGCGGCAACTTCAAAGAGATGAACACCTGGTTCAACGCCTTGATGGCCGACAGCTTCGCCTGACGCGCTGCAAAAAAGGGGCTGACTGCAGCCAGGTCAGCCCCCTAAAATACCGGTTTTGACTTGCAGCGCAACGCTGATTTTTAAGGAATAACCGATGAGCCCCCTACCCCCCTCAATGGCTGACCGCGACGGCAAAATCTGGATGGATGGCCAGATGGTGGACTGGCGCGAAGCCAAGGTGCACGTGCTGACCCACACCCTGCACTATGGTTGCGGTGCGTTTGAGGGCGTACGCGCTTACAACACGGCCAGTGGCACAGCGATTTTCCGGCTTGAAGAACACACCGACCGCCTGTTCAACAGCGCCAAAATCTTGCGCATGAAGCTGCCCTTCAGCAAGCAGGAAGTCATTGACGCGCAAGTCGCCGTGATCCGCGAAAACAAGCTTGATTCGGGTTACCTGCGGCCGCTGGCCTGGATTGGCGACAAAAAACTCGGCGTGTCGCCCAAGGGCAACACGATTCACCTGATGGTGGCCGCCTGGCCCTGGGGTGCCTACCTGGGCGAAGAAGGCATGAAACGCGGCATCCGCGTGAAAATTTCCAGCTACACCCGCCACCACGTCAACATCACCATGACGCAGGCCAAGGCGGTGAGCAACTACACCAACTCGATTCTGGCCAACATGGAAGCCACCGACGACGGCTACGACGAGGCCATGCTGCTCGATGCCAATGGCTTTGTCTCTGAAGGTGCCGGTGAAAACCTGTTTGTCGTCAAGGACGGCGTGGTCTATACGCCAGACCTGTGGTGCAAAAGCGCATCACCCGCGACGAGGTGTACATCAGCGATGAAGCCTTCTTTACCGGCACGGCCGCTGAGGTGACCCCGATCCGCGAGTTGGACCGCATTGAGCTCGGTGCCGGCAGCCGCGGCCCGATCACCGAGAAAATCCAGAGCGCGTTCTTTGACATCGTCAATGGCCGCAATGACAAATACGCCCATTGGCTGACCAAGGTGTGATCATGACCCACGCAATCGTCGAAGTTCTGGCCAAAGACCTGAACCACCAGGGTGGCCTGTACTGCCCCAGCCCGCTGGCCCACATGCAGCTGTGGAACAGCCACCCCAAGGTTTACCTGGATGTCGCCGCCACCGGGCAGGCCAAATGCCCGTATTGCGGCACGGTTTACCAGCTCAAGGCAGGCGAGCATTTCCACGGCCATTGATTTCATTGGGGTCAGCGTCGTCTTGATTTTTCGACCTTGAACGTCTTGACGCGCGCACTCATCATCGCCCCGCAATGGATTGGCGATGCGGTCATGACCGAGCCGCTGCTGCGCCAACTGCACGCGCGGGGTGAGAGACTCACCGTAGGCGCGCTGCCCTGGGTGGCACCGGTTTATCGCGCCATGCCGCAGGTGGCCGAGGTCATCGAATTCCCGTTTGCCCACGGCGGTCTGCAATGGCGCGCGCGGCGGCAGCTGGCGCGGCAAATTGACGGCGCATTTGACGTGGCCTACATCTGCCCGAACTCGCTCAAGAGTGCCTTGCTGCCGTTTCTGGCGAGTATCCCGGTGCGTGTGGGTTACCTGGGCGAAGCACGCGTTGGGCTGCTGACGCATCGCCTGAAAAATCCGCCCAAAAACAATCGTCCACCGATGGTGGCGTTTTATTCAGCCCTTGGCGGTGCTGCTGGCGCTGACCTTGAGCGTCCGCAATTGCAGTTGGCTCCCGACGCGGTAGAGGCGACCTTGCTGCAACTCGGGCTACAACGCGGCGGCTATGCGGTACTGGCACCGGGTGCCGAATACGGGCCGGCCAAGCGTTGGCCGAGCAGCCACTTTGCGGCGCTGGCGCGGCAGATCGATGGGCCCGTGGTGCTGCTGGGCTCTGGCAAGGAAGCCGGGCTGTGCGCCGACATTGTGCAACTTGCGCTGCCAACCAGCGCGCAGGCCGAACCCGCAGTGGCGGCACGGCTGCATAACCTGGCGGGGCAAACCAGCCTGAGCCAGGCGCTGGCGCTGATTGCTGCGTGCCAGGTCATGGTCAGCAATGATTCAGGGCTGATGCATGTGGCAGCGGCGCTTGGCGTGAAGCAGGTGGCTATTTTTGGCTCCAGCAGCCCGTTGCACACACCGCCACTCAATGACAGGGCCAAAGTACTTTGGTTGAAAGATGACCCCGGCTACCTGCCCCCGCTGGACTGCGCGCCGTGTTTCGAGCGCACTTGCCCGCTCGGCCACACGCGTTGCCTGACCGACATCAGCGCCACCCGTGTCTTATCTTTGTTATAGCACTCAGCGCTTGCTGAATAAGCGCTAGAGGCCAGTTTAGCCATCGAAATACGGGACAGCCATTCGTCAACCACCAGCAGTCGGTCGCCCTCATGCAGTTGCGCGTCATTTCGCTCACTGTGGTCAGCTTGCGGGAGGACTTGCACCTCCAGGAGTGCACCCAGGCTGGGCGCAATCGAGTAGGGTGAGGGGTTGCCCCCTCAGCCCTCTCACACCACCGTACGTGCGGGTCCGCATACGGCGGTTCAAGTAGAACGCTGGAGATGCTGGTGGGTTGCCACCAGCGAGACCAGCCCGAGTTGAGTAAAGAGCTTTGGCGGTAAAGCGGCGATCATATGCTTGGCCCCGGCATTCCACCAAGGTCCGCGGCCGTTGACACTGGACTTCCATGCGCGCTGGGCATCGAGCCCGAGGGCGAGCATTTTTGACTCCCGCGTCTTGGGTCGCTTCCATTGCCGCCACAGCAGACACCGCAGTCGTCTGCGCACCCATGCATCAAGTTCTTCGATGGGCCGTCGACTCTGGGTGAGGCTGAAATAGTTCATCCAGCCGCGCAGAATCGGGTTGAGCTT
>JAIFMT010000085.1 GCA_020048295.1 Rhodoferax sp. | reverse complement strand
CAGCTGGTCTGCATTGACCAGACCCGGAAAAAATACTGTGCGCCGTCGCACTGGGGAACGGTGGACGAATGCCGCATCAGTCGGGGGCTTTCCAACGATTAGCCTGGCAGCGTTTGTCCACCCGCTTGTCGAAGCGCTGGCTGCCCTGTCAGACCGGCCGGCGGGTTCTGCGCAATGCCTTGTGCAGCCGCCAACCGAGCAAGGCCGCCACCACACCCGCATACACCATCACTTCGGCAAAATTGTTTTTGCCCGCGCGCATCCAGAAAAAATGCAGGATCGCCAACCCGGCCACCGCATAAACCCCCTGGTGCAGGCGTTTCCAGCGCGCCACGCCCATCCACTTGACGACACGAGTTGTGGAGGTCAGCGCCAGCGCCGTCAGGATCACAAATGCCGCAAAGCCAACCAGAATGAAGGGCCGCTTGGCAATATCCCTGAGTACATCAGCCCACGCAAAGCCCATGTCAAACCAGGCATAGCTGAGCAAATGCAAACTCGCGTAAAAATAAACAAACAGCCCCAGCATGCGGCGAAACCGCGCCAGCGCCGGCAGCACCAACACCACCCGCAGCGGGGTCACGGCCAGTACGGCACACAGCAGCCGCAGCGTCCAGTCGCCGGTGGCGCGCACCAGCGCTTCAGCCGGATTGGCTCCGAGCTGGTCAAACACCGCTTGCCAGATCAGCCACCCAAAGGGCAACAGCGCCAGCGCAAACACCAGCGGTTTGACCGACGGGTGCAGCAAAAATTTGCCGACCGGAAACAGCCCGCGCGATGCAATGGCCAACATCAGTAATTCTTCTTCAAGTCCATACCGGCATACAACTGCCCCACCTGCGCTTCGTAGCCGTTGAACATCAGCGTCTTGCGCTTCTTGGCAAACAGGCCGTCCTCGCCAATGCGCCGCTCGGTGGCCTGGCTCCAGCGCGGGTGATCCACCAGCGGGTTGACGTTGGAATAAAAACCGTATTCGCTGGGTGCCGCCCGGCCCCAGGCCGTGGCCGGCTGCTTTTCGGTGAAGCGAATCTTGACCAGGCTTTTGCCGCTTTTGAAACCGTACTTCCACGGCACCACCAGACGCACCGGCGCGCCATTCTGGTTGGGCAACAACTCGCCATACATGCCAAAGCTCAGCAGCGTCAGCGGGTGCATCGCCTCATCCATGCGCAAGCCCTCGACATAGGGCCAGTCCAGCACCCGGCTGGCCACACCCGGCATGGTTTTAGGATCGGCCTGGGTGACAAACTCGACATACCTGGCGTTGCCCAGGGGCTCGACCCTCTTGATCAGTTCGGACAGCGAGTAGCCCACCCACGGTATGACCATCGACCAACCTTCAACGCAGCGCAAGCGGTAGATGCGCTCCTCCTGGGCACTGAGCTTGAGCAAATCCTCCAGCGTGTAGCGGGCCGGCTTTTTGACCAACCCCTCCACTTCAACCGTCCATGGACTGGTTTTCAGCGTATGCGCGTATTTGGCCGGGTCTTCCTTGTCGGTGCCAAACTCGTAGTAGTTGTTGTAGCTGCTGGCCAGCTTGTATTCGGTCAGCCGGTCCATGCTCAGCGCGCCGGGCACACTGCTTCTGGCTGCTGGCAAGAGTGGGTTTTTTCCTGGCACAGCGACACTTTGCGCGAATGCCTCGCGTTGGCCCCAAGCCGCCATCGCTGCCCCTGCCGCACCTGTGGCCATCAGCCGGATCAACGCGCGTCGTGACCGATAGATGCCAGGGGGCGTGATGTCGCTAGAAACAGTGTGGACAAACCCGTCCTGGTTGGTTTTGATCAGCATGTGTGGCCCTCGTTTTAACTTGGTCGCACAAGCATAGACCTTCTTACAAAAACTTGTGGTCAAACGGAAAAATCGACGCAGCTCAGCTGCCGTGCGGGCTAGCCAAAACGAAAGGGCCGTCAAAACGGCCCGAAGGGTTCAAATCGATTGCGCCTGTGATGCTGTCACAGGCGCTGCAGCCGCTCAAAACTTATTGCAAGCTCGCAACGTAATCAGCCAACGCCTTGATCTCGCGGTCATTGAGCCGGGCTGCCACTTCCGTCATTTGCACGCTGTTGGCACGGCCACCATCACGGAATGCAGTGAGCTGGGCCACCGCATAACCAGCGTGTTGACCGCTCAAACGCGGGTACTGCGCCGGAATGCCCGCACCACTAGGACTATGGCAGCCAGCACAGGCCGGCACCTTGCGGTCAGAAATGCCACCCCGGTAAATGCGCTCACCCAAAGCCAACGACGCCTTGTCTGCGGCTGGACCGGGTGTGGCTTTTTTGCTGCCCACCCAGTAGGCGATATTCCTCATGTCTTCATCACTCAAGGGGGCGGCCATGCCATTCATGATGGCATTGACGCGTTTGCCGGCCTTGAACTCCGTCAATTGCTTGACCAGGTATTCCGGGTGCTGCTGCGCCAGCTTCGGATTCTCCGGAATGGCGGAATTACCGTCAGCCGCATGGCAAGCAGCACAGGATGCAAAACTGGCCTCACCTTTGGCCAGGTCGGGCTTGGCAGGGGCGGCAGTTTCTCCTGCAGCACAAACAAAAGCCGTCGCGGCCGCGGTTGCGGCAATCATGAAATGGGCAATGAGCTTCATAGTAGTAAGGTCAGGTCAGGTCGGTGATGCAAAACAGCACGATTCTACAATGCGTAAATTCCGTGAATATCAATTAATGCTTAATCAATCCAACCCAGACAACTTGAGTCCTGACAAGTCCGTCTCACCCACCCCAACAACGCTGACCGCGCCCGTCGCGCTGGGCTGGCTGCACACGGCCAAGTTTCTTACCACCGCGCCACAATTGCATTTTTTACCCCCCTTGAGCGTGCCGGAGATTGCCTTTGTGGGCCGCTCCAACGCCGGCAAGTCCACCTGCATCAACACGCTGACACAACAGAAGCAACTGGCATTTGCCTCCAAAAAACCTGGCCGCACCCAGCACATCAACCTGTTTTCCCTGGGTAAGCAGGGTATCACCGATGCTGTGCTGGCCGATTTACCGGGCTATGGTTACGCGGCTGTGCCCCGGCAGGACAAGATCCGCTGGCAGCAAGTCATGGCCAACTACCTGGTCACCCGGGAAAACCTCAAGGCCATCGTGCTGCTGTGTGACCCGCGCCATGGCCTGACAGATCTGGACGAAATTCTGCTTGACGTGGTGCGCCCCCGCGTCGAGGAAGGCCTGAAGTTTTTGGTGGTGCTGACCAAGGCCGACAAGCTGACCCGAGCCGAACAAACCAAAGCCCTCTCCATCATGAAATTACAGGCCGGTGGGGGTGAAGTACGGCTGTTTTCCGCCACCAAACGTCAGGGCATTGACGAGGTGGCAACCCTGCTGTGGCAATGGGCGCATCCGGCAACCCTTGCCACACCCGCCAGCGCCGCGCCAGAATAAGTTTAAATAAAATAGCTGTTAGCGCATATCCAGAAAGCTCTAGAGGCCAATTTCATTCATAAACTGGCTGCTGTCCAGCGGGCCGGTCCTTGAACCGCTTGTGAACCCAATAGTACTGCTCTGGCATGGTGGCAATGAATTCTTGCAGGCGCTGGTTCATCAAGGCGGTATCGGCCGCCACATCGTCCGTCGGATAGTCTGACCAGGGCGGCATCACTTGAACCGCGTAGCCTGAGCGGGTCATACGCGTCACTACCGGCACCACCTTGGCCCGCCCAAGCCGGGCAAAGCGCGACAAACTCGGTACCGTGGCCGCCTCCAGTCCAAAGAACGGTACAAACAGTGACTCCTGCGGACCAAAGTTCATGTCAGGCAACAAATACAGCGGGTCGCCCCGGCGCAGTGCAGCCACAATGTTTTTCACACCGTCGGCGCGGCCGAACAATTGCACCGAGCCAAAGCGCTGGCGGCCGGCCAATATCCAGGCATCCACCGCCTGGTTGGCCTGGTTGGTGTAGATGGTGGTGAAGTGGCGTGGCAAGCCCAGCGTCAAAGCCGTCCAGCCGGCATCCAGGCCAACGAAATGCGGCGCAAAGATCACCACCGGTTCATTGCCGCCCAACGCATCCACCGCACCGGTGATCTGCAAACGCCGTCGCACCACGTCAGCGCTACCCTGCCAAAGCCAACCACGGTCCAGCCAGGCTTGCGCGAAATGCACAAACACCCGCTGAGACAGACGGCGCACCTGCTGCGGCGACAGCTGATCAAAACACAGGCGCAAATTCACGCCCACCACCTTGCGTCGGGCGGGCACGGCCAGGTACAAAACCCACCCAAGGCAAAAGCCCAGCCACCGCACCCAGGCCAGCGGCAAGCGGGCCAGCAGACGCATCAGCAACAGCCCCACGCGCGTCATACCGGCCACCCCCGACGCTTTGCCTTCGTGTTTGCGCAGCAATTCATCAGGCTTGCCGGGGCTGCTTGTAACGCGCATAACCCCATAAGTATTGCCCAGGGCACTGCATCACCAGAGTTTGCATGGCAAGGTTGATGGCCGCAACGGCCTCTGGCAACGCGGTGGGCAAGGGCTGGCTGAGCGGCTGCACATGCACCCGGTAGCCACGCCCCCAGCGCAAGCGCTCGCCCCAGGCCAGCAGCACACAGGCCCCGGTTTGTTGCGCCAGCCGGGCAGACAGCGTCATGGTGTAAGCATCGCGGCCAAAAAAAGGGGCCAGCAGTCCCATGCCCAGCGGTGGCACCTGGTCGGGTAGCAGCGCCACACATTCGCCTTGCCGAAGTGCCTTGATCAGTTGCCTGACCCCGGCCAAGTTGGTGGGGGCTGTCTGCAAGCCCGGTCGCTGCCGCGCGCCTTCAACCAAGGCACGCAGCCAGGCCTGGCGTGGTGGCCGAAACAGCACCGTCATCGGCTTGCCAGCAGTGCCAAAACGCTGCACATAGGCCTGCGCAGCCACCTCAAAACAGCCCAGATGCGGTGTCAGAAACAGCACGCCCCGCGCCTGATCCAGCGCGGCCTGCACATGCTTTTCGCCGTCCCACAGCACAGGCACCGGGCGGCCCAGCCATAGCCGGGGTAATTCCGCCACAAGTTTGCCGCTTTCCCCCACTGCCGCCAGCCAGTCAGCCGTGCTCAATCCCGCCTGGTGCGCATTGGCAACAAAGCGCCGCCGGTAAACACCGGACAGCAAAAATGCCCCCCAACCCAACACCCAGCCACTGCCATGCAGCAGCCACAAAGGCAGCACTGACAACGTTTTGAAAAGGGTGATCATGGGCTGGGATAAACTACGCAACGTCGCTGAGTTACAGAACTACTTGCAGGGCGACACCCACACCGGCATGCCCCAACAGGCCGCCATTGTGCCTTGTCAAAACCATTGACAAATCTGCTAAAGCGTTCGCCAAAAGCCCCCAAAAAGCCCAGGCAACGCAACCCGGTTGTTAACTTTTTATTGGAGCTACTTTATGGCGAACGACTTTTTATTTACCTCCGAATCCGTCTCTGAAGGGCACCCCGACAAGGTGTCAGACCAGATTTCAGACGCAATTCTGGATGCGATCTTCAAGCAAGATCCCAACTCCCGCGTGGCGGCCGAGACGCTGTGCAACACCGGTCTGGTGGTACTGGCTGGCGAGATCACCACCAACGCCAATGTCGATTACATCCAGGTGGCGCGCGACACCATCAAACGCATCGGCTACGACAACACCGAATACGGCATTGACTACAAAGGCTGCGCCGTGCTGGTGGCCTACGACAAGCAAAGCAATGACATCGCCCAGGGTGTTGACCATGCGTCAGACGACCACCTCAACACCGGTGCCGGTGACCAGGGCCTGATGTTTGGCTACGCCTGCAACGAAACCCCCGAGCTGATGCCCGCACCCATCTACTACGCGCACCGCCTGATGGAGCGCCAGGCCCAGCTGCGCAAGGACGGCCGCTTGCCTTTTTTGCGGCCCGATGCCAAAAGCCAGGTGACCCTGCGCTATGTCGATGGCAAGCCGCACAGCATCGACACCGTGGTGCTGTCAAGCCAGCACAGTCCCGAGATGAGCGATGGCCTGAAAATGAAACCGGCCTTCATTGAAGCGGTGATCGAAGACATCATCAAGCCGGTGCTGCCCAAGGAGTGGCTCACCCGTGACACCAAGTACCTGATCAACCCGACCGGCCGTTTTGTAGTGGGTGGCCCGCAGGGCGACTGCGGCCTGACCGGGCGCAAGATCATCGTCGATACCTACGGCGGTGCCTGCCCGCACGGCGGCGGTGCCTTCAGCGGCAAAGACCCGACGAAGGTCGATCGCTCGGCCGCCTACGCCGCCCGCTACGTGGCAAAAAACATCGTCGCCGCCGGCCTGGCGCGCCAGTGCCAGATTCAGGTGGCCTACGCGATTGGTGTGGCACGACCCATGAACGTGACGATCTACACCGAAGGCACCGGCGTGATTCCCGACGACCAGATTGCCGCGCTGGTCAACCAGCACTTTGACCTGCGCCCGCGCGGCATCATCCAGATGCTTGACTTGCTGCGCCCGATCTACGAAAAAACAGCCTCTTATGGCCACTTTGGCCGCGAGGAACCCGAGTTTTCGTGGGAGCGTACAGACCGGGCGCAGTTGTTGCGCACAGCGGCAGGGTTGTAGGGCACGCCGTCGCGCCAGCAAGCTTTCAACCTGCTGGCGCAAGCATCAGCCCAGGCGTTGTGGGCAGCGGTGGACCGGAAAAAACCCGCTTCAAAATGGTGCTGTCTGCGCCATAATCGGCGCAATTTTTCAGCCCCCGTTTGGTGCCTTTTGCCAGGTTGCCTGGCGAACCTGTTGCAAACGACACCATGCACCGCACCATTTTTTCAACGCCCGTTGTCAATACCTTGTTTCGGGTTTTTTCGGTTTACTACCTCAAATGGGCAGGCTGGCAGGTCCAGGGCGCGCTGCAGCCAGAAGCCCAAAAAAGTGTCTTTATCGCCGCCCCCCACACCAGCAACTGGGACCTGCCCTACACCCTGATGGTGGCGTTTGTGCTGCGGCTCAACATCTACTGGATGGGCAAGGCCAGTATCTTCCGCTTTCCCTTTGGTGGGCTGATGCGCTGGCTGGGTGGCATTCCGGTGGATCGCTCCAAAGCCAACAACCTGGTGGCGGCATCGGCCCAGGCGCTCACGAACGCCAGCGGTGCACTGCAACTGATCGTGCCGCCCGAGGGCACCCGCAGCAAGACGCGCTACTGGAAAACCGGCTTTTATCACATTGCCGTGGCCGCTCAGGTGCCCATCGTCATGGCCTACATGGACTACACCCGCAAGATCAGCGGCCTGGGGCCAACTTTTTTCCCAAGTGGTGACCTGGAAGCCGACATGCTGACCATCAAGGCGTTTTACGCCCCTTTCAAGGGCAAAAACGCCTTGCAATTTCAGGCTGATTGACCGAATGGCGAAGCGCGCGTCGGGACACAGCATCAACCACGTCGTGTTTCGCGTCCCAAACCAACGCTGCGCCAACTGGCGTGGTCGATGCGATAGCGCGTGATGCCGTTTTTGTCATGCTGGCTTATCAGTAGCTGCTGCGCGTCAACTTCCAGCAGCGTCCAGTTGCGCCGGCGGTCAAACTCAAACGGTAGTCCCAGGTAGTTCACACACAGCCCGGACGAAATAATCTGATAACACGGCGGCAGGCCATTCGCTGCCGGTGTATCAAAGGCGTTTTTGTGAATATCGCCTCCAAGGTAAATGACGCCGGCGCGTCCCTTGATCAGTTGCTGGAACAGCGCAAACTCCTGCGTGTACCTTGACCAATTTTCGGCGCTATGCGTCAGGGTCAATCCGCCACAAATCAGGGTGTAGGGCTGCGCGTGTTGCAGGTGATCTGCCAGAAAAGCCATTTGCGCCTGGCCCATCAGTTCGGGTTGCGCCACGTCCAGCGGCGTGGCATCAAAGCGGTTGTCCAGAAAAATCAGCCGGGCCAAGGGAATGTCGGCAAAGCCATACACCTGCGGCGGTTGCGTGGCGCAGGCCATGAACTCGTGAAACAGCGCACGGGAAATCTCCCGTTTTTCCGCCATGTGTGCATCGGCAGAGAGCGTGGTGTCACGGCCATAGGCATTGTTCCAGGCAAAGTCGTGGTCGTCCCAAATGCCGAAAAAGCCGTTTTTGGCACGCATTTTTGCCACCAATCGCGCAAAGTTGGGCTCGGACCATTGCAACTCGTATTTGTGGCGCATCACGGCAGAAAACTCGGCCACCGAGTAGTTTTTGGGCTTGCCGTTGTACTCGTTGCTAAACGGCCACAAGCCGAAATCCATGTAAATCTGGTCACCCAGCAAGATCAAATAATCCGGGTCAGCCGCCGCAATATCGTTCCATGCCAGTTGCGGCACCTGCGGCTGGTAGCGGGCGCAGGAGGTGAAGGCAATCTTGGTTTTTGACATGGCTTGACGGATTCGATAAAGAGCCAAAACAGGCCAGTGACTGTAGCGCAGCCTGGCGTGCCATTCGCCTCAACGTGCCTCCCGCCCCTGATTGCCCTCTTGAGCGCGCCATGGACGCGCTCAATGAAAATCGCGGCTGTGCGTGGCCAGCTCACCCAGCAGCGGCGTCAGGTCTTGCAGGCGCCGGGCAATCAGGTGGCACACCTGGCCGCCGCTGTCGTCGTCGCGCTGCCAGGTGCCGTGTACCGCCAACAGTTGGGCGTGCAGCAATTCGCTGCGCTGCTTGTCTTTCAGGGCTTTCCAGACGATCACGTTGGTATGGCCGGTTTCGTCTTCAAGCGTGACAAAAGTCACCCCTTTGGCGGTGCCCGGGCTTTGCCGCATGGTGACCAGGCCAGCCGTGGCAGCCCGTCGGCCATGGGGCAACGTGCGCAGTCCATTGGCCGTCGATAGCTTTAGTTTTAATAGCTGCTTGCGCAACAGCGACAAGGGGTGCGAGCGCAAAGTAAGCCCAACCGAGGCGTAGTCAAAGCGCACCTCCTGCGCCTCGGGTGCCGCGGGGAACAAACACGCCGACTCGTTGACTGGCGCGTCGCGCAGCAGCAACGGTGGGGTTTTCAGGGCGCTGGCCTGCCACACCTGCTGGCGGCGGTGGCCGGCCAGGCTGTGCAGGGCATCGGC
>JAIFMT010000189.1 GCA_020048295.1 Rhodoferax sp. | reverse complement strand
GCATGAATTTTGGCGAAATGGTGCTACTGGGTCAGACCACCCGCAGCGCTACCGTTCATGCCGACACCGCCGTCACCTGCCGAGTGCTGGCATCGCACGACCTGGAAAACATCGCAGTACTTGCCCCTTTGGTCAAGATTATCTTGCTGGAAAACCTGGCCAAAGAGATGGCGCAGTCACTGCGGCGTGCCACACAGTGGATTGCCGCGCTGGCCTGAACGGCCTGGCGACACAACCCGAAAGGAGTAGGAGGCACTGCCCGAATGCACCATGGGACACCGCCATTGAATCACCTACGACGCCACCCGGCAAGACGACCCCAACCCAGTCGGTGATTGACATTGAAAGTATCCGTTGCCCCATCCAGGGCAAACGGCAGCCGGATCGTTCTCGATGGTCGTCTGGATGGCGCAGGAACTCAAGCCGCTGAGGCTGAGTTCAACGCCACCGTGACATCGGCCACCCAGGTCATCGTTGACTTGCCGCAAGACCTGAGCCTGGCATCGCAGCGCGGCCAGCGCGGTCAGGGCGGCGGTTTCAGCACGCAGCACGCGCGGGCCCAGCGAGACCGGTGCCAGGCCGGCGGCCAGAGCGGCAGCCTCTTCAGCTGGGCTCAGGCCGCCTTCGGGGCCGGACAGAAAGGCCACTTCTGTGGCGTTGGCGGCCGCTACGCGCACGCCCAGCGCGTCCTGGCGCAAGGACAGCAACAGCCCGCAAGGTGCCTGTGCGCCGCACGTTGCCCGATTTTTGAGCCATTGCGCCAGCGTCATCACCGGGTGCACCTGCGGCACGTGGTTGCCACCGCATTGCTCACAGGCTGCCACCACGACGCTTTGCCAGTGCGCCACTTTTTTGTCGGCGCGCTCGCCACTCAGGCGCAGCACGCTGCGCTCGGTGATCAGCGGCGAGATGCTGGTGACACCGAGTTCGGCGGCTTTTTCCACCAGCCAGTCCATGCGCTCGTTGGCGGGCATGCCCACGGCCAGATGCACGCGCAAGCGTGGTTCGCGCTGCGTGGGCACAAATTCGCCCACCTGCACCTGCACGCTGCTGCGGCCCATGTGTGTGATGGTGGCATTGAATTCACCCGGGGATTCGCCGTCAAACAGGGTGATCGGGTCGCCCGGTTGCAGCCGCAGCACCTGCACATGGCGCGCGGCACCCGCTGGCAAATCGATCAGCGCGTCGGCTAGCAGGGCGGTGGGGCAGTGAAAACGGGGCATGCGAGTGGTTTTGCAAGTTACTATTGACTATATAGCTGTCAGCGCTTATCCCATAAGGGCTAGAGGCCTATTTCTCTATTGACGCCCAAAGCCGAAGATGTCCGGCTCCACGATACCCTCGGCCTTATCCACCAGCCGCAACAGCGGTTTGAGCTCACGATAGCGGGCGCAGGTGGCGCGGATGTAGCCAATAAAGCGCGGGGTGTCGGCCAGGTACTGCGGTTTGCCATCACGCAGGGTCAGGCGGGCAAAGATGCCGGCCACTTTGAGGTGGCGCTGCAGGCCCATCCACTCCACGTCACGGTAAAACGTGCCAAAGTCAGTGCCCACCGGCAGCCCCGCGCGGCGTGCTTTTTCCCAGTAGCGCACCGTCACGTCGAGGCAAAAATCTTCGTCCCAACTCAAAAACGCATCGCGCATCAGGCTGGCAATGTCGTAGCTGATGGGTCCATACACCGCATCCTGAAAATCCAGCACGCCCAATGGCCCACCTGGCTGAGTGGGTGCCATCAGGTTTCGCGGCATGAAATCGCGGTGGACAAACACGCAAGGCTGCGCCAGGTTGTTGCTGACGATCTGGGCAAAGGTGTTGTCTAGCGTGAAGCGCCAGTCCTGATCGATCGTCAGTCCCTTGTGCCGGGCCAGATACCAGTCGGGGAACAGCGCAAGCTCGCGGCGCAGCAGCGCTTCGTCATACGGCGCCAGCACGTCGGGTTTTGAAGCCAGCTGCCAGGCAATCAGCGCATCCACCGCCTGCAGGTACAGCGGCAAATTGGCATTTGCGTTGCTGCGGTCCACCACCTGCATCAGGGTCTGCTCGCCCAGGTCGGTGAGCAGCATGAAGCCCAGCGTCTCATCCCAGGCCAGTACCTGCGGCACATGCAGGCCGGCCTGCCCCATCAGCGCGGCGACCTTGACAAACGGTTGGCAATTTTCCAGTTGCGGTGGCGCATCCATGATGATGCGGCTGCCGTGAGCCGAGTCAAGGCGCAAATAGCGCCTGAAGCTGGCATCAGCGCTGGCCAACCGCAGCGTGCGGGCATCGAGTGCGTGGGTCGGTGCCAGCTGCGCCAGCCAGCGGTCAAACTGAGCCGCGCGAGTGGCATCAGGCCAGGGGATGGCGGGTTGCAAAGGGGCGGCGCGGGCGGTGTCGGGGTGGGGGTCGTGGCTCATGGATAATCCATTCTACAAACCCGGCTGCCACGCCTTGGGTTGTGCAACTGCTTCGTCTTTGTCACTCTTTCCAATGCCCGTCTGTCCCAGCACCTTGTTTCATGCGCCTTCTGAAGTTTGACTGTTGTGCCAGAGTCAGGCGCAGTGGCTGGCGTTTGCCAGTCTGGGTGGCCAGTGCCTCCTTGCTTGGCCCGCTGGCGCAGGCGCAGTCGGTGGAGGGTACGTCACTCAAAAGCAGCCCGCTGCTGCAAGAGCGCATCGATCCGGCCGCCCGACGCGCTATGCCGACCTTCGTTTTTGGCAATCAGATTACCGGCCACCCTGACCAGGACACCGTAGTCGAAGGCAACGCCGAGCTGCGCAAGGCCGACATGGTCATCAAAGCCGACCGGCTGGAATACGACCAGCGCACCGATACCGCCCGGGCCAGCGGCCATGTCCGCATCAACCGTGCCGGTAACGTCTATGAGGGACCGCTGCTGGAGCTGCGGGTGGATGCGTTTGAAGGGTTTTTCAACGAACCGAGCTACCAGTTTCTGCGCAACCAGGCGCACGGCGAGGCCGATCGGGTGGATTTTCTCGATGAGCAGCACGCAATCATTCACAACGCCACCTACACCACCTGCAAGCGCCTGCCCGGACCCGACTGGCTGCCCGACTGGATTCTCAAAGCCAGCAGCCTGAGCCTGGACCAGGCCGAAGACACCGGCACGGCGACCGGGGCGTTGCTGAGTTTCAAGGGGGTGCCGCTGCTACCGGTGCCCTACCTGACTTTTCCGCTGAGTGATCAGCGCAAATCGGGCTTTTTGCCGCCCACCGTGGGGCTTGACAATGTCAATGGCTCCGAGCTGGCCGTGCCCTATTACTGGAATATCGCAGCCAACCGCGATGCCACTTTCACGCCCACGCTGATGAGCAACCGGGGTGTCAACCTGGCCGGCGAACTGCGCTACCTGGAAAGCGACTTTGCCGGCCGGGCGCGACTGGACTGGATGCCCGCCGATACGCTGCGCGACGAAGCCCGCTGGGGGCTGAACCTGCAGCACCAAGGCCACCTCAAGAGTGGTTGGAGCGACAGCGGCTTGACCCTGAACCTCAACCTCAACCGCGTCAGCGACGACAACTATTGGCGTGATTTCAGTCGTACCGACGGTTCGCTGACGCAGCGCCTGCTGGCGGCCGATGCCACGCTGACCTGGTCCAACGGGCCGTTCAGCAGCACGCTGCGTGCGCTGCAATGGCAAACACTGCAAGATGTGACCGCACCGATCATTCCGCCTTTTGATCGCCTGCCGCAGTTGGCCACGCGCTATGTCCACAATGGCTGGCAGGGTGTCAATCTGTCGGTGGATGCCGATTACACCCACTTTGCCTCCGACAGCACGCTCACTGGCCAGCCCAATGGGCAGCGTCTGTTTTCCCTGCTGCAAGTGAGCCGCCCGTGGCAGCTGCCCAGTGGCTTTGTGATACCCAAGCTGCAGCTGCACGCCAGCAACTATCAGCTGGACACGCCGCTGGCCACCGGCGAAACCCATTTCACCCGCGTGCTGCCGACGCTGAGCGTTGACAGCGGCCTGGTGTTTGAGCGCGACACCACGCTGTTTGGCCGCAGCTTGCGCCAGACGCTGGAGCCGCGTGCCTTTTATGTCAACACGCCTTACCGCGACCAGCATTTGCTGCCGGTGTACGACTCCGGCGAACGTGATTTCAATTTATCCACCATTTACTCGGAAAACGATTTTGTTGGCAATGACCGTATTTCAGACAGCAACCTGCTGACCCTGGGGGTGACCAGCCGCTATCTCAATCCCGACAACGGTGCCGAGGTGGCACGCATCGGCATGGCGCAGCGGCTGCGTTTTCAGGACCAGCGCGTCACGCTGCCCGGCGGCACACCTGGCACGGACCGCATCAGTGATGTGCTGTTTGGCGGCAGCATCAACTGGGATCCCCGCTGGGGTTTTGACGCGGCCGTGCAGTTCAATCCGCAAACCCGGGAGTCGGTGCGCTCCACGCTGAGCGGGCGCTACAGCCCCGGTCGCTTGCGCACAGTCAGCCTGGCCTACCGTTTTCAGCGCGATTCCAGCGAACAGCTCGACCTGAGCTGGCAATGGCCAGTGGCCGATTTGTGGGGTGATCGCGGTCAAAACCAGGGACTGGGCGAAGGCCAGGGCAGTGGCCGCTGGTACAGCGTGGGCCGGTTGAACTACAGCATGCAGGACCGCAAGCTGGTTGATTCTTTGCTGGGTTTTGAATACGACGCCGGCTGCTGGCTCGGCCGCATCGTGCTGCAGCGGCTGCAAACCAGTACCATCAGCGCCACCGAAAGCATCATGTTTCAGCTCGAATTTGTCGGGTTTTCCCGGCTCGGCGTGAACCCGCTCAAATCGCTGCAAAGCAATATCCCCAACTATCAGACCTTGCGTTCGCCGTCCAGCCAGCCAAGCCGTTTCAGTAACTATGAATGAACAGACCATGACTTACCGCCTGAAACCATTGACCCTTGCCCTGCTATTGCTGATGGCGAATGCATTGCCGGCCCATTCGCAGGAGCTGCGGCTACCGGCTAGCCCGCTGCCTGCCACCGCTGCACCGGCACCTGCTGGCAGCGTGAAAGCCCAGGCTGATTTCATTGTGGCGGTGGTCAATTCCGAGCCCATCACCAACAACCAGGTGCGACTCGAGGTGGCGCGCATCATGCAGCAGCTGGCGCAGCAAAACCGCCCACCGCCCAACGTGCCAGCGCTGGCGGCCGAGGTGCTTGAAGGACTGATCAACCGCAAGGCACAGTTGCAGGTGGCGCACGAGACCGGCCTCAAGGCAGACGAGGCCGCCATCGACCAGGCAGAACAATCCATTGCCTTGCAAAACCAGTTTGATGTGGCTGAACTGCACCGCCGGGTGGTGCGCGATGGCCAGACCGTCAAGCAGTTCAGAGCTGGATTGGCCGACCAGATTTTGCTACAGCGCCTGCGTGAGCGCGAGGTCGAGTCGCGGGTGCGGGTTAGCGATCAGGAAGTGACGCAATTCCAGAGGCAGCAGACCTCGACACAAGACCTTGGCGCGCTGCAGCTCAACCTGGCGCAGATTCTGGTGGCCGTGCCGGAGTCGGCCAGCGTTGTGCAGGTGCAGGCATTGCATGCACGGGCAACGCGGGTGCTGGAGCGCGCGCGCGCCGGCGAAGATTTTGCCGCGCTGGTGCGAGAGTTCTCTGAGGCCTCCGACGTGGCCAATGGCGGGCAACTCGGGCTGCGCCCGGCCAGCCGCTACCCGGAGCTGTTTGTGCAGGCCACGCTGCCATTGGGCGTGGGCGATGTGGCGCCGCTGGTGCGTTCGCCAGCGGGTTTTCATGTGCTCAAAGTGGTGGAAAAGATCAACACCGACGCGCCGACGATGGCCGTGACGCAAAGCCATGCACGGCACATATTGTTGTTACCCAACGCCACCTTCAGCGCGGATCAGGCACGCCAAAAGCTGGCTGATTTCAAACGACAAGTGCTGGCGGGCAAGGCAGATTTTGCAGAGCTGGCGCGGCAGCATTCCGCCGATGGCAGCGCATCGCGCGGCGGTGATCTGGGTTGGGCCAGCCCGGGTATGTTTGTGCCCGAGTTTGAGGATGCCATGAACCGGCTGGCCCCAGGTGACATCAGCGATCCGCTGGTGTCACGTTTTGGCGTTCACCTGATCCAATTGCAAGAGCGCCGCAAGGCGTCGCTGACACCTGAGCAGCAGCGTGAAGCGGTGCGCGCCATGCTGCACGAGAAAAAGGCCGCCGAGACTTACCAAAGCTGGGCACAAGAGGTGCGTGCCCGCGCGTATGTGGAAATGCGCGAACCGCCACTGTGAAAGCCGGGTTTTGAAAGCCGGTCAGCACATCCCGCGCAAGCGCTTTGGCCAGCATTTTCTGGTCGATGGCGGTGTCATTGATGCCATCGTGGCCGCCATTGACCCGCGTGCCGGCCAGCCCATGGTCGAAATTGGCCCGGGTCTGGCGGCGCTGACGCAACCGCTGGTGGAGCGCCTGGGTGCCCTGACGGTGATCGAACTCGACCGCGATCTGGCCCGCCAGCTGCGCGCCCACGGGCAGTTGCAAGTCATCGAATCTGATGTACTCAAAGTGGACTTTTCGCAGGTGGCGCTTGGGCTAAAAGCTACAAAGATCAGAGTCGTTGGCAACTTGCCCTACAACATCTCCACACCCATTTTGTTTCATTTGCTAAACCACGTAGCAGTCATCGAAGACCAGCATTTCATGTTGCAACGGGAAGTCATCGATCGCATGGTGGCGCGCCCGGCCACCGCCGCCTATGGCCGTCTAAGCGTCATGCTGCAATGGCGCTATGCCATGGAAAACGTGTTGCTGGTGCCACCGCAAAGCTTTGATCCGCCACCACGGGTGGACAGCGCCGTGGTTCGCATGGTGCCGCACGCGCAGCCTGCGGTGGTCAATGTGGCGCTGCTGAGTGAACTGGTCCAAGTGGCCTTCAGCCAGCGCCGCAAGCTCCTTCGTCACACACTGGGGCGCTGGCTGGAGGCCCGGAATTTCGCCGGCAGCTTCAACGTGCAACGCCGCGCTGAAGAGGTATCCGTGGCAGACTACCTGGCGCTGGCCTTGCAGGCCGTCGAAAAAAAAGCCTGAGCGGCTAACCGTCAGGCTTTTTTTGCGGGCAATTAGCCTGGCCGGTTCAGGCAGACATCCAGTAACCCGCGTTGAAAGGGCTGCTCATGCGCAGTGCTTGTGGCGAAATGTCGAGCAGTTTATCCGTCGGCATTTTTTCGCCGTTTTCGGTCAAAACTTCAATCGGATGAGCTGCGTCGTGTGCCTCGTTCGCCCGTTCTGCTTGGCTGGTGTGTGCAGAACGGGCTACGGAAAAGAATAAAAGCACCGGAAGGGTATCTTTCGGTCCCCCCAGTAGTCGGCTGCGTCGCGGAAGATGTCCAGCAACTGCTCGCGTGCTTCCTTGTCAAACTTGGTGTTGGCAGGAATGTGCTCGAGTACCACCACAAACCCGGGCTGAGGGCCTGATTTGTGCACCGGGTCGGTGATGCTGTCGTACAGCGAGTCAAAATTTTTACCTACGGCAACGGTCAGCATGAACTGCTGGCCGATCATGTCCAGAATATCCTGCTTGCACTGTGCATCGCCCAGGTCAGCGTACAAAAAGTGGTGGCCCAGCGCCTGCGCGGCTTCCTGCAATTCCTGCACCCGGAACGCGCGGATGGACTGCACGATGTTGGGCCGGATGCCGCGCAAGGGCAAATCTGCAGTGCCAGCAGGCGCACTGAGGGTGGATTGGTCAAGTGGCATGGTCATCATCTCTCTTATGTTCAAACAAAAATTCAAATCAGGGAACGATCTTGCGAAAACTCTCGTAATGATCGGCCGTGTAATAACAAACATCGGGCCGGCGCGGCTGGCCGCCACAAACAATGCGCCGTACACCGCGGTGTTTCAGTCCGGGGGTCGGAACGGTGTACTCCAGGTAAAAACCCTTTTTTTTGATGGGCAACAAACGCTCGCGATTACCAAACATCGTGCCATCTCGCTCGCTCGCAAATGGCCCGCCTTGCAGAATCAGGGCATAAACCTGCTGGCCCTGGGGGGGCAATTCGGCCAGCCCGATCAACTCCTGCGCAGACTGGGATGCCGGTGCTCTGGCTTGCGCCGGGCCCATCGCCACCGTTGCCAGCATCGCCGTGGCGACCAGCGTGGCTGCAAAAGCAAAGCCAGCGAGCACTGACTTGACCCTCTTCCACCGCGCTATCACAGATACCATTGGATGCATTTTTTTAGTCACTGCCCACTTGTTTATCAGCCGCCCTTCGGGTTAACCCGAACTTCCAAGGGCGCAAGTGTCGTTGATCTGAAATAAAAACGCAAGCTTTTGCTTAATCAATGGGCAGTCGCCAGCAAGGGAATAGGCACTGAAGTCGATGCCAATCCGGCTTTTATGCTGTGCATCTTGCCCACACGTTGTGGCGCGTGGTGGTGGCATCCGCGACGGTCCAGCCCGTCATGTTGACGATGCGCCACCCGGTTGTGCTGGCGCCCAGGATCGTCACGGGTTTGACAGCGGCATGCCAAGTACATTTCAAATATCGAACCTGACCCCTTGGGCCAACGGCAGAGCGCTGGAGTAGTTGATGGTGTTGGTTACGCGGCGCATGTAGGCGCGCCAGGCATCCGAGCCCGATTCGCGGCCGCCACCGGTTTCCTTTTCGCCGCCAAAGGCACCGCCAATCTCGGCCCCGGAAGTGCCGATGTTGACGTTGGCGATGCCGCAGTCAGAGCCAGCGGCTGACATGAAGGTTTCGGCCTCGCGCAAGTCGGTGGTGAAGATGGCTGATGACAGGCCCTGCGGCACGGCGTTATTGATTGCAATGGCCTCGGTGAGCGTCTGGTACTTCAGCACATACAGGATGGGGGCAAAGGTTTCATGCTGTACCACGCTGGTTTGCGCTGGCATCTCGACCAGTGCGGCGCGCACGTACCAGGCATCCGGGTACTGATCTTGCAGCACACGTTCACCGCCGGTCACGCAGCCGCCTTGCTCGATGGCCTGCACCAGCGCGGCTTGCATGCCGTCAAAAGCGGCTTGGTCAATCAGCGGCCCCAGCAGCGTGCCGGGCACATCTGGCCGGCCGACCTGAAAACGGGTGTAAGCACTTTTGAGGCGCTGCAGCAGCGCGTCATAGACCGATGCATGCACGATCAGCCGGCGCGCGCTGGTGCAGCGCTGGCCGGCCGTGCCCACCGCCGCAAATGCCACGGCGCGCACCGCCATGTCCAGATCAGCACTGGGGGCGACGATGATGGCGTTGTTGCCACCGAGTTCGAGCAAGCTGCGGCCAAAGCGCGCTGCCACGGCCTGCCCCACGGCGCGGCCCATGCGGGTGCTACCGGTGGCAGAAATCAGCGCCACGTGCGGCTGCTCCACCAGCGCCTGGCCGACATCGGCATGGCCTAACAGCACCTGCGACAGGTCACGGGTCAGTTCGGGCTGGTTGAAGCGCTGGCACGCCTGCTCAAACAGCGCCTGCACCGCCAGCGCGCACAAAGGCGCTTTTTCAGACGGTTTCCAGATCAGCGCATCGCCGCACACCAGCGCCAGCGCGGCGTTCCAGGCCCATACCGCCACCGGGAAGTTAA
>JAIFMT010000197.1 GCA_020048295.1 Rhodoferax sp. | reverse complement strand
TTTTGTACCGGCACAGCACCCAGCGCTGCACCCTGGCCGCTGTGCGCAGATCATGCTGGCTGGCGTGGCGATAGGCTTTGTCGGTGAACTGCATCCCAAATGGCGCCAGTCTTACGAACTGTCGCAGGCCCCGATCCTGTTTGAATTGGACCTGGGCGCGGTACTGGCACGGCAAATGCCTGCCGCCAAGCCGGTGCCAAAATTCCAGGCGGTCGAGCGCGACATCGCTGTGCTGGTCGATGAACACGTCACACACGATGCGCTCATCAGCGCCATCTGGGCGGCCCCCACCGAAGGCGCGCTGCGTGATGCGCTGCTGTTTGACATTTACCGCCCCAAATCCACCGATACTGGCGCCACCAAGCCACCGGAAAAGAGTATGGCGGTGCGCCTGACCCTCAATGGCCAGGAAGCCGCGCTGACCGAGGCGCAGATTGAATCGGCTGTTGCCGCCATCATCGCCACCCTGTCAGCCCAACTGGGTGCCCGGCAGCGCAGCTGAGCAATGCACAATAGAGCGCAACATATTAAGAACAGTCATGGACATCACCGTTGAATCCCTTGAGACCCCTGCCCTGACCAAGGCGCAATTGGCCGAGTTGCTGTTTGAGCAGATCGGCCTGAACAAGCGCGAGTCCAAAGACATGATTGATGCGTTTTTTGACCTGATCGCACATAGCCTGGTCGAAGGCCAGGATGTCAAGATCACCGGCTTTGGCAACTTCCAGATACGCACCAAAGCGCCGCGCCCTGGCCGCAATCCGCGCACTGGCGAGACCATTCCGATTGAAGCGCGCCGGGTTGTCACCTTCCATGCCAGCCAGAAGCTCAAGGAGCAGGTGCAGACTCAGGGTGGATTGCGTCCCTGAGTGTTGCCTGCAACGCGAAACGTCAAAGGGTTAGCGCGGTGATGCCTTTACAGTTCCCCTGAAGTTAGAGTAACCTGCAAACTTTTGCGGCTATTTGCTTGATTTCAATGGAGAATTCTCTCCCCCCCATCCCTGCCAAGCGCTACTTCACCATTGGTGAAGTTGGCGATTTATGCGGCGTCAAGCCGCATGTACTTCGTTATTGGGAGCAGGAGTTCACGCAACTGCGCCCGATCAAGCGCCGTGGCAACCGTCGCTACTACCAGCACCACGAGGTATTGATGATCCGGCGCATTCGTGATCTGCTGTACGACCAGGGCTTCACCATCAGCGGCGCGCGTAACAAGATGCAGGAGTTGCTCAGTGCCAGTGGAGACACCCCATTTCCTGGCTATTTGCCACCCATAGTTGGTGCCGTATCAGAGGCCAGCGATTTGCAGTTTGGTAATTTCACTGATTCGGCATCAGTTGGCGACGATGTACCCAACCCGGGCCCTTGGCAGATGCTGCGTCACGAGCTGTTTGAAATCCGCGATCTGCTGGCCAGCGCATCCTGAAATCGACCTGGCAACCGCTATAATTTGAGGCTTCGGTGTGTGGCGCAGCCTGGTAGCGCACTTGCATGGGGTGCAAGGGGTCGAAGGTTCGAATCCTTTCACACCGACCATTACCCAATATAAAGGCCTTTAAGGAGCGATTCTTAAAGGCCTTTTTTCAGGGGCGCGGTCGTGATACTGGTTCGGACAGCGGCGTAACGCGAATAGACCCCCATGGCGCACCATCATCTACCGACCTATACTTGCACCACTTTAAGTACATATAAGAAAGTGAAGCAATGCGCATCGTTACCTACTCAGAAGCCCGTAGTTCATTGAAATCGGTACTTGACGCGGTACACGACGACGCTGACGTGACGATCATCAGCAGGCGTGACGGCGCCGATGCTGTGGTGATGTCACTTGATCATTACCAAAGCATTATGGAAACCATGCACCTGCTATCGACCCCGGCGAATGCAGCACACCTTGCAAAGTCAATCGCTCAGCACAAAGCAGGCAAGGCAACGCGGCGTGAGCTGGCGCAGGTTTGACGCATGGCGCGGTCAATCCGGTTTACCCCGGCAGCGTGGGATGACTACATCTATTGGCAGGAGCAGGACAAAAGGACCTTGAAGCGCATTAACACGCTAATCGAAGCTGCAGCGCGTGAACCGTTTACAGGCATCGGTAAGCCAGAACCACTCATGGGCAACATGGCCGGGTACTGGTCACGCCGTATAGATGAAGTACACCGGCTTGTGTATGCCGTTGATGATGCCGACATTGATGTGATCGCGTGCCGGGGCCATTACGACAGCTGACAGTTTTTGACCACGCCTGGCCCGATGGGGTGAAAGGCAGAATCTGCCTTGGTTTTTGGTGGACATAAGACCAAGCCGAAGGGCACGCTCACCAGTCAGCCAGAGATAATGCGCGTTAACTGCCCGTTCCATGAAACAAAACTCTGATTCGCAGTTGCGCTTAGGTTGTATCTTGTTGGATTTCTTGTGATGCGACTGGATGTTAGCGGACGGCCACTGTTTATAAAGTATTGATTTATATAGAAACAATGCATTTTCTTGAATGTCATTGAACGATGAAAAACATGAATTTTCTAGTATGGGGTGCAAGGGGTCGAAGGTTCGAATCCTTTCACACCGACCAAGACCAGCCAAGGGTTGAAAAGAATTTTTCCTTTCAACCCTTTTTTTGTCCCAAAGCGAAAACTGCGCTGGCCCAATTTGTTCAACTGGCACGTGGAAAAATCTGACTCGGACTTGGCTGGCGTGGCACTGGCTGCCTTTGACCGGGTGGTTACCGCCAGCGCTGGTTTTCGGTTGCGCAGCGGACAGCGCCACATGGCCGAACGCATTGCCACCGCTTTGCATGAGGTCAGTCTGGGCGAGCATGCTGACCCGGACCGTGCCATTGCCGTCATCCAGGCCGGCACCGGGGTTGGCAAATCAGCTGCCTACCTGTCCACCACCGTGGCCATGGCGTTGGCGCGTAAAACCCGCGTGGTGGTGTCCACCGCCACGGTGGCGCTACAAGAACAGCTGATGAGCAAAGACCTGCCGGCGCTGGCCGCCGTGCTCGACACTCCGTTTGCTTTTGCCCTGGCCAAAGGACGTGGTCGTTACGTCTGCAAACTCAAGCTCGAACGCATCGCCGGCAGTGGCGGCGATGCCAGCGAGTTGTTCGACAACGATGAAGACACGCCGCCCGCGCCCGCCAATTACGGCAAACAACTCAAAGGCCAGGACTGGCAAGACCCCGAGGAGCGCCGCACGCAACTGTATGAGCGACTTGCCACGCTGCTGGCCAATGGCCAATGGGACGGTGACCGCGACAGCCTGACCGAGCAACCCGAGCCGCGCGACTGGTCTGTGGTGGCGGCCGAACGCCACACCTGCACGGCACGGCATTGCCCGCGTTTTCGCGATTGCAGCTACTACAACGCCCGCACTGCACTGGCGCAAGCACAGGTGATCGTGGCCAACCACGATCTGGTGCTGGCCTCGCTGGGCATGCACGCGCTGCCCGAGCTGGACAAGTGCCTGCTGGTGTTTGACGAAGGTCACCACCTGCCCTCAGTGGCGCTGGACCAGTTTTCTCAGGCCATGGACATCAGCAACCTGCGCTGGCTCGACAAGCTGCCGCGCATCCTGCTGGAGGTGGCCGACAAAATGGGCTACATGGTTGCGCAAGATGTCAGCACGCTGGCGCAGCAGCTACGCCAGGCGATCAACGATGCTGGGCGCATCGGCATGGATTTGCTGCGCCAGTTGTCACCCAGCTTTGATCAGGTCCAACGCTTTGCCAATGGCGTGTTGCCGGATGCGCTACAGCCGCCATTGGCACTGATCCTCGGCCACGCGCGCGCTCTGTCGGACGTGCTGGAGGCGCTGGGCACAGAACTCAAGACGCGCGCCAAGGAAGACCCGCTACAGGCCGCCCGCTGTACCGAGCTGTACGCGCGCCTGGGCCAGATGGCCCCACGCCTGGGCAGCGTGGTCAACACCAGTGCCATGCTGCTGGCGCACGACGAACAGCCCAGCGCCAAATGGCTGAAATCCGACAGCAGCTCCGGCCTGGTGAGTTTGAGCCTGCACGCCTGCCCGATCGTGCCCGGCGATTTGCTCGGCCGGCACCTGTGGAGCCAGGTACGCGGCGCGGTGATCACCTCGGCCTCGCTGACCAGCTGTGGCACGTTTGACTTTTTTCTTGGCGAAGCCGGGCTGACTGAGCTGCCACACGTCTCGACGCTGGCCGTTTCCAGCCCGTTTGACTACCGCAAACAAGGCCAGCTGCTGGTCGCTGAAACCGTTACCGACCCGCGCCAGGTGGAGACCTTCACGCAAGAGATGGTGGCCATGTTGCAAGCCGACCTGCGCGACGTGGCGCATGGTGCACTGGTGTTGTTTACCTCACGCGTGCAGATGAAGGCCGCCGTTGACGCGCTGGCTGCCAACTTGGCAACGCGGGTGCTGGTGCAGGGCCAGATGTCGCGCATGCGCTTGTTGGCCAGCCACACAGCGCGGGTGGAGGCTGGCCAGCCATCGGTGATCTTTGGTATGCAGTCGTTTGGCGAAGGGCTGGATTTGCCAGGCAAGCTGTGTGAAACCGTGTTCATCGCCAAGCTGCCGTTTGCCTCGCCATCCGACCCGGTTGAAGAAGCACGCGCCGAATGGCTCAAGCACGCTGGGCGTGATTCATTTTCAGAACTGGTGGTGCCAGCCACCGGCATCCGGCTGCTGCAATGGACTGGCCGCGCCATCCGCACCGAAGACGATCAGGCGCGCGTGATCTGCTATGACAAGCGCCTGCTCAGCACCGCCTATGGCCGGCGCATGCTGCAAGGCCTGCCACCGTATGCGGTTTTTCGCCGGGTACGGGGGCAGACCAGCGAGGTGCAGGGTTTACAGTCATGAATCCTGAAGGAGAGTTGTTTTGGCTGAACTGTTGGTAAGAGTGTTGGGACTGATTGTGCGCATTGGCTTGGTTGTGGCCGGGCTGGTATTTTTTGTCAGCTTGCTGGCTGCTGCCGTGCTGGTGCTGGCGGCATGGCTGGTGCGCGCGCTGTGGGCCAAACTCACCGGCAAGCCTGTCAGTCCGTGGACTTTCAAGGTCAACCGGCAAGCGGCGATGGAACGCTTTTACCGCAGGTCTGGCGCTACCCGCAGCGCACCCGCGAGCGACGATGTGGTGGATGCGGATGTGCGTGATGTGACTGTCGTGACCGATGTGGAGCCCAAGCGCATCACGCGGCCCATGCACTAAATATTATTTTTGTAGCTGTTAGTGCTTTAGGTGTATGGGCTAGAACCATATTTGATCCTCAAGCCACCGACATTCTGAACTCTCCGCTGCGCCGGCCGACACCGCCGTAGGCTCCAAAAACCTGCTTGCCATAGCCACCTGCCGCACCGGCAGCCGGTGCCGTGTAGGTGTCACTCTGGGCAGCGGGCATCAGCGCTGACAAGGCACGCTCGGCGATCACCGAACGACGCAGCAAACTCTCGCGCTGGGATGCCAGTGCCACGGCCAGCTTTTTGATACGTTGCTGCACCGCCAGATCATGGCCAGGTTTAAGGTAAGCGGGGGTTAAGGAGCGCGACAAGACAACCACCAGAGCTTGCAAAGCCGCCGAGACACGTGCCATGTCATCCGTGCGGTTGGCTAGCAACGCGGCTGAAAACTGGCCCAGATGCGCTTCTATTTGATCGAGCAGGGTGATTTGTTGGGGGTTGAGTTTCATGGCTTTTCCTCATGTGACCGAGGAAAAGCCGCAGATTCAGACGCTAGACGCGGTTGCGCTGCAGCATTTCCCCGGCGTTGGACAACAGTTTGTCGGCAATGGCTTCGGGGTTGACCTGGTAGGTACCCTGGCTGATGGCGGTACGCACCGCGTTGACCTTGTTCATATCGACATCGGGTGAGTCGCTGCTGCCCGTGGCTTCGAGCGAACGCGCCATGCTCGATACCGTCACCGCCACCCCGGCAGACTGCGTACTTTTCGACGCATCTGACTTGGCAAGCGTGCTCGCCATGGGCGCGTTTTTGGCAGTCAATGCCGCATTGGTGCTGATGGCAACCGGGTTGTCGATGGGTGGGCTGATCTTCATGGTGTCCTCCAAAACTACGCGTAGGGTAGTTGGTTAAGTACACTTTCGACACAAAGCGCCCAAACTTTAAGATTTTTTTCTGCATGACCGCCCAGCTCACATTTCCAGCCGGACCGTGTGGCTGTCCACCACCAGACCACTGAGCACGCGCCCGTTGTCCATACGCACCCGCGCGGTCTGCCCGATCACACCACCTGAGACTGCCTGCGCGCTGCCAAATATCTCAAAGCCCTCGCCGCGCGCCACCACCCGAACTTGTGTGCCGGCCTGAAAGACCTGCGTGGCCTTGACCATGTCCTTGCGCAAGGTCTGCCCGGTGGTCAACGCCCGCGTGGCCGTCTGACCCACCCAGTCGTCCAGATTAGCCACCACCGCGCTGCGGCTCTCAGCCCAGTCCACCTCCATCTGCATGGCATCGGCTTGCGTCAGCGCCGCGCCCGAGGGCACCTGCCCCTTGATCACCCAGGCCGGGCCAAATGCCTTGACCGTGATCGGCAAAAACACGTTCCACTTGACATCGCCTTGCATGCAACGCAGACCCAACCGGGTTTTTCCCCACAGCTGCGTGCCCGGTGGCAAGTATGGCTCGACCTGCTGACACGGCGCCAGCTTCAAGCGGCTGTCAAGCGCGCCGACCGCCACCTCCATGCGCAGCGGCAGGCTGCCGGTATCGCTCACCATCTGGTTCAACCAGACTTGCGCACGTTCGTAAATGGACGACGACTCGACCTCTGACCCAGCCTGCACGGCACGCGCCAACGGCATCATTGCAACGCTCAGACACAGCGCAACAGCTGCTGCGCAACGCACCCACAAAAAAGAGAAATTGACCATGACAGCTCCAATCACCAGCGGCTTGAATGTAGCCATGCGTGCGCAACCCAAGCGCTGAAAGTAGCCGACGTATCTGCTTCTATTTGGGGTTTAGAAATGGCCGGCGATTTTCATAATCAGCGCATCCATCGATTCAAGGCCAGCCCGGGCCAGTGTCACCGGGCAAGAAAGCAGAGGTGTTTCATGTTTGCAAATTTAACCAGCGGTTTGGACTTTCATGCCAAAGCCCTGGTATTGCGCGCCGAACGCCAACGCCTCATTGCCAGCAACATCGCCAATGCCGACACACCCGGCTACATCGGCCGCGATCTCAATTTCAAGGAAGCCCTGATGCAGTCCACTGGCGAAGGCGGCAGCAACCTCAGTCAGGGCGGTGCGCGCCTGGGGCTCAACACCGCTAACAGCACCACCAACGCCCGCCACATTGCGCTCTCTGGTGCCAGCGATAGTCAGCTCGCCAACGCTGCCAACCTGGCCTACACCGTGCAAACGCAACCGGCAGTGGATGGCAACAGTGTCGATATGGACCACGAACGCGCCAATTTCGTTGACAACTCGGTGCGCTACGAGTCCACCCTGCGCTTCATCACCGGTCAGTCCAAGACCATCCTGAGCGCCATTCAGGGCCAATAAGCCTTAAGCCCAGCGGAGCAGCACCATGTCCATGTTTTCAATTTTCAACGTGTCTGGCAGCGCCATCAGCGCCCAGTCACAACGCCTCAACGTGGTGGCCAGCAACCTGGCCAATGCCGATGCCGTGGCCGGCCCGGATGGCAAAGGCTACAAAGCCCGCGAAGTGGTGTTTCAAACCACGCCGATGGGCTCGGAGGCCTCCAACGGGGTCAAGGTCAGCGCCATCACCGAAAGCAATGCCCCATTCAAGCGCATGCACAACCCCAACCACCCATCCGCCGATGCGGAAGGGTATGTCAACTACTCCAACGTCAACCCGGTGGAAGAAATGGTCAACATGATTTCGGCCTCACGCTCGTACCAGAACAACATCGAAGTCATGAACACCGCCAAATCCCTGCTGCTCAAGACGCTGCAGATGGGCCAGTAAAACAACAGTCATCCCTCAGGACGTGCACCATGCTCACCTCATCCATCACCCCGGCTGCCGCCACCAGCAGCACCATCGCCAACATCAACGGCACGCCCAGCAGCACCAGCAAGGATGCGGCCAGCGAAATGCAGGACCGGTTTTTAAAGCTGCTGGTCGCCCAGCTCAATAACCAGGACCCGATGAACCCGATGGACAACGCGCAAATGACCAGCCAGATGGCGCAAATGAGCACGGTCACCGGCATAGAGCAGGTCAACGCCACGCTCAAAAGCATGACCGAGCAGTTCAACACCTTGCAAGTCATGCAGGGCACCAACCTCGTGGGGCACAGCGTGCTCATGCCGGGCAACACGCTGGAGGTGATTGACAGCACCGCTGTGGGCGCCATTGACCTTAAAGGCGCAGCCACTAACGTCACAGTCGAAGTGATTTCACCCACGGGCCAAGTCATTGACACCATTGACGCCGGTTCGCTCGACGCCGGACGGCATTTCTTCGAGTGGGACGCCTCGCAATACACCGGCGGCAGCGCCCCCACTTACCGCATCAAAGCCTTCAACGGCGAAACCGCTGTGGGCGCCACGCCGCTGATGCGCGACAAGGTCGTTTCAGTCGCACTGGAAAACGGCGCGCTGGCGCTCGATCTGGCCGCTGGCGGCAAGGTTGCCTACGGTGACATTACTGCAATTTTATGAGCAACTACCGCTTATTGGTATTGCCCTAGAGCTCACATATATCTTTAACAGGAGAGCAACATGTCATTTCAAACCGGCCTCTCGGGCCTGAACGCCTCGTCGCGCAACCTCGACGTCATTGGCCACAACATTGCCAATGCCAACACGACCGGCTTCAAAAACTCGCGCAGCGAGTTTGCCGGCCTGGTGTCTTCGGCACTGAGCTCGGCCAGTTCGGGCGGCATTGGCATCGGTGTCGAAATCCAGACCATTTCGCAGCAGTTCACGCAAGGCAATGTTTCCACCACCAACAACAACCTGGACGTGGCCATCAACGGCAGCGGCTTCTTCCAGCTCACACTCAACGACGGCTCTCCTGCCTATACCCGCGACGGCTCGTTCAAGCTCGACAAAGACGGATTTATCCGCACCAACGACGGCGCCAACCTGATGGGCTACCCGACCGACACGGCGGGTAACGCCACCAGCGTGTCATTGCAGGCCCTGCAACTTCCAACCAGCGCCCCG
>JAIFMT010000111.1 GCA_020048295.1 Rhodoferax sp. | reverse complement strand
CTTATATGAAAAATTAGGCTCTAGCCCTTGTGCGATATGCGCTGATAGCTATCTATTTTATAGCTTATCAGGAGCCGTGCCGAATGGTACCCTGCGGGAGACGGGCGGCTCAGAATTGAATGCCCGCCGGATTGGCTGGGTTGACGCGAGGCGTCAGGGTGGGTGTTGTGGCGGTGGGCTGCGCTCTGGCGGTTGGTGCGCTGGCGGGTTGAACCGCAGGCGTCTGCACGGCCACCAGCGGGGCTGCGGGTGGGTTGCGGTAGCCGGCAGGCAGCCGGCTATTTTCTGGGTAGCCGGCAGCACTCAGGTATTGCGACCACTCGGCATCTGAAAATCCCTTGATCTGCTGCCCGCCCAACGTCAGGAACGGCAGCGAGGTGCTGCCGCTGATGCGCTGCAGCGACTCGGAGTCGTCTGCCGTGGTGATGGTTTTCTCGGCAAACGGCACGCCGCGCCCCTGCAGCAGGCTGCGGCCACTGTCGCACGGCGCGCAATCCTTGCTGGTGTAGAGAGTGACCGGGTATTTGTCCACCGCCTGACGCAGCTCAAAGGGCAGCGCCGGGTTGGCAGGGGTGCCCGCGCCGCTGACTGTTTCAAGCCCGGTGACCTTGGCAGGGGTGACTGGCGGCTTGTCTGAGAAAGTGACTTTGCCGTCAGGTCCGACGATGCGGTACACCGTTTGAGCCAGACTGCTGCCAGTTGCCAACGCCAGCAGCACGCTGAGCGTGGCCATGCGAGCCAGCCAGCGGCCAGCGTGGGATCGGTGTTGCGTCAAATTTGGGCGAATGGCGTGCATATCAGTTTTACCTCCTGGTGCCAACAAAGTTGAAACGGATGGGGCCTGTGTTTACCCCATACCCTGGTGGCGCAGCAGCGCATCCAGGGTGGGTTCGCGCCCGCGAAAGGCTTTGAACGATTCCATGGCGGGGCGGCTGCCACCGGTTTCCAGCACGGTCTGGCGGAATTTGCGCCCGGTTTGCACGTTGGGCAGGCCATCGTCGCGCACGCTTTCTTCAAACGCGGCGTAGGCATCGGCACTCAGCACTTCGGCCCACTTGTAGCTGTAGTAGCCAGCCGCGTAACCACCGGCAAAGATGTGGCTGAAAGTGTGGGCGGTACGCGACCAGGCGGGCGGCTGCAGCACGGCCACCTCGTCGCGCACGGTTTGCAGCAGCGCCATGATGTCGTCTGCCGGGTCGTGCTCGCTGTGCAGCAGCATGTCAAACAGCGAGAACTCGATCTGGCGCAGCGTTTGCATGCCGCTTTGAAAGTTCTTGGCAGCCAGCATCTTGTCAAACAGGCTGCGCGGCAGCGGCTCGCCGGTATCGACGTGCGCCGTCATGGCCTTGAGCACGTCCCATTCCCAGCAGAAGTTCTCCATGAACTGGCTGGGCAACTCGACCGCGTCCCACTCGACACCACTGATGCCCGACACTTCGCGCTCGTTGACCTGCGTCAGCATGTGCTGCAGGCCGTGGCCAAATTCATGAAACAGGGTGGTGACATCGTCGTGCGTCAGCAGCGCCGGCTTGCCCTCCACGCCGCTGGCAAAGTTGCACACCAGCTGCGCCACCGGCGTTTGCAGCGTGTGCGTGTCGGGGCGCAGCCAGCGCCCACGCACGTCGTCCATCCAGGCACCGCCACGTTTGCCGCTGCGCGCGCCCGGGTCGAGGTAAAACTGCCCGACCAGCACAGGCGCTGTGCCGCCGGGCTCGGTACTGGCACGTTCGATGCGGAAAAAACGCACGTCTTTGTGCCACACCGGCGCGTGGTCTTCGCGGATGTTGATCTCAAACAGGGTTTCGGCAATCTTGAACAGGCCGGCCAGCACGCTGGGCAGCGGGAAGTATTGTTTGACCTCTTGCTCATTGAAGGCGTAGCGGGCCTCCTTGAGCTTTTCGCTGATGTAGGGCCAGTCCCACGGTTGCGGGTCGGGCAGGCTGAGGTGTTGTGCCGCATAGGCGCGCAGGTCGGCCAGGTCTTGTTCGGCAAAGCGGCGTGCACGGCTGGCCAGATCACGCAGGAAGCCGATCACCTGGGCCGGTGTTTCGGCCATTTTGGGCACGACCGAGAGTGTGGCGTAGTTGGGGTAACCCAGCAACCGGGCTTCTTCCAGCCGCAGTGCCAGCAGTTCCTTGACCAGCGCCGAGTTGTCAAACTGGCGCATGCCTTCGTCGGCCTGGTCCGAGGCGCGGGTGACGTAGGCGCGGTACAGCGTGTGGCGCAGTGCGCTGCTGGCGGCAAATTGCATCACCGGCAGGTAGCACGGCATTTTCAGCGTGAGCTTGTAGCCGTCTTTGCCCTCGCCTTGGGCGGCCTGCCGTGCGGTGTGTTTGACATCGTCAGGCACACCGGCCAGCTCTTCGGCCTGCGCGTAGTAGGCAAAGGCATCGGTGGCATCCAGCGCGTTTTCACTGAATTTCTGGCTGGCAGCGGCAGACAGCTCCTGGATCTGCGCAAAACGATCACGCGCTGCGCCTTGCAGCTCAGCGCCGCCGAGCACAAAGTTGCGCAGCGCATTCTTGTGCGCCTGGCGCTGCTCAGGGGTCAGGCTCTCAGGCATGATGGCTTTGTATTTGGCGTACAGCCGCTCATCGGCACCGAGCCGGGTGTAAAACTCGGTCACCTTGGGCAGCATGGCGTTGAAGGCGGCGCGCAGTTCAGGCGTATCGGCCACGTTGTTCAAGTGGCTCACCGTGCCCCAGGCGCGCCCGAGCTGCTCGGTGGCGACATCCAGCACACTGGCAATGGCGTTCCAGTCGGCGGCAAAGTCGGGCGCAGTGACTGTTTCCAGCGCGCTGCTGGCGCGCGCCAGCAGGTGTTCAATGTCGGGTTCAACCTGCTCCGGGCGGATCTGGTCAAACAGCGGCAGGTCGTCAAAAGAGAGTAAGGGATGGGTCATGATGCGGTGCGTTCGGCGGCTTCAAGGGTGTTGACCAGCAGCATGGTAATGGTCATCGGCCCAACCCCGCCAGGCACCGGGGTAATGGCGCTGGCCACCTGACGCACGCCGTCAAAATCGACATCGCCACACAGCTTGCCGGCATCGTTGCGGTTCATGCCGACATCGAGCACCACTGCACCGGGTTTGACCATATCGGCGGTGAGCACATTGCGCTTGCCCACCGCCGCCACGATCAGGTCGGCCTGCAGTGTCATTGCCTTGAGGTCACGCGTGGCGCTATGGCAAATGGTGACGGTGGCGTTTTTTTGCAGCAGCATCAGCGCCATCGGCTTGCCAACGATGTTGCTGCGGCCAATCACCACGGCGTGCTTGCCGCGCAGGTCAAAGTGGATGGATTCGAGCATCTTCATGCAGCCGTACGGTGTGCAGGGCCAAAAGCCCGGCATGCCCGTCATCAGGGCCCCGGCGCTGGCGACGTGAAAGCCATCCACGTCTTTGGCTGGCGAGATGGCCTCGATGACCTTGGCCGAATTGATGTGCGCGGGCACCGGCAACTGCACCAGAATGCCATGAATGGCGGGGTCGTGGTTGAGGGCGTCGATGCGCGCCAGCAACTCGGCCTCGGGCAGGGTGGCCTCGTACTTTTCCAGCACCGAATGCAGTCCGGCTTCTTCACAGGCCTTGACCTTGTTGCGCACATACACCTGGCTGGCCGGGTTTTCGCCGACCAGAATCACCGCCAGGCCGGGCGTGACCCCGCGCGCCTTGAGCGCCTGTACGCGAATGGATACCTCGGTGCGCAGCTGTTTGGAGAGGGCGACTCCGTCGATGATCTGGGCGGGCGTGTGGGCTGTGGTCATTTTGAGAATTATCAATAAAAAAGCCCGCTAGTCCATAGGGGGCGGGCGGTGATAGCTACATAAAAAATAGCTAAAAGTGGGGTTCAGGGTTTCACGGCATTGGGCCCCAGGGCGATTTTCAGCAGGTCGGCCACGGTGTTGGCGGCGAGCTTTTCCATGATGTTGGCGCGGTGCGCCTCAACGGTCTTGATGCTGATGCCCAGGTCGTCGGCAATTTGCTTGTTCAGCCGCCCAGCCACAATGCGCTCCAGCACCTGCGATTCGCGCAGGGTGAGGCGGGCCATCAGCGCGTCGCGGGTGATGGCACTCTGGTAGTCGGCAAATGATTCCTTGGCCTGCTCCAGCATGCGCTCGACCAGCGGCACCAGCTGCTCTTCATTGAAGGGTTTCTGGATGAAGTCCATGGCGCCCTTTTTCATGGTGTCAACCGCCATGGGGACGTCACCGTGGCCGGTGATAAAGGCCAGCGGCAGCGGCGAGTGGCTTTCGATCAGGCGATTTTGCAGCTCCAGGCCGGTCATGCCACCCATGCGGATATCGACGATCAGGCAGGCCACTTCACGGGCATCGTAGCGGGCCAGAAACGACTCGGCCGAATCAAAGCAACGCACCCGGTAGTCTTTGCCTTCCAGCAGCCATTGCAATGAATCGCGCACTGCCTCGTCATCGTCGATGACATAAACGGTGCCTTTTTTGGGGATCAAACTCATGGTGAAACCTGGAATCCTTGGTGTTCTGGGCGCTTCAAGGCGACTGTGGCCATCGGGTCTGTCATGGGGATCCAGAACGTGAAACAACAGCCCGTCAGCAGCTCACCATTGTAGAGGTTCTCGGCTTTCATCCGCCCCATGTGCGACTCGACGATCGAGCGGCACAGGCTCAGGCCGATGCCCATGCCTTCGGCCTTGGTGGAGTAAAACGCCTCGTAAAGGCGCGCCATGACTTCGGGCGCAATGCCGGCCCCCGAGTCGATCACCTTGAATTCGATCACCACCTTGCCTTCCACCTGCACCGGTGCCACGCGCAGCTTGACCAGCCGCTGCGCGGTGGGGCGCTGCGCCGCATCGACCGATTCAGCGGCGTTTTTCAGCAAGTTGAGCAGCACCTGTTCGATCAGGATCGGATCGACCATCACGTTGGGCATGCCTGGCGCCACATACTGGGTCAGCTTGACATTGCGCCGGCGCAGCTCAATTTCAGCCAGTTCAACGGCTTCTGCCACCATGTTGCTGACGCTGGCCACGGTGCGGTTGGGCTCGCTGCGTTTCACAAACGAGCGGATGCGCTGGATGATCTGGCCAGCGCGGTGCGCCTGGCGCGCGGTCTTTTCCAGCGCACCGAGCAATTCCTCCTGGCTGATCTGGCTGGCTTTGATGCGCGACACCATGCCGTTGCAGTAGTTGTTGATGGCGGTCAGCGGCTGGTTGAGTTCGTGCGCCACACTCGATGCCATCTCGCCCATGGTGATCAGCCGGCTCGAGGCCTGGGCGCGTTCAGCCTGCACTTCAGACTGCTCTTCGGCCACGCGCCGAGCCGTGATGTCGGTCGCAATCACCATTTGCGCCAGCCGCCCATCGACCCAGCTCAGGTAGCGCGTGCGCACCTCCAGCCAGCGGCCCAGACTGCCCAGATAGACTTCGGCGCTCTCGGTTTCCTTGTCGTGCAGGTGGGTGGTGGGCAGGCCGGCAAAGGCATCGACCACGTCCTGCGTCTCGTCGCTGGTGGCGGGGGTGGGTACACCGGCCTCGGCGACCAGTTGCAGGTGACCCTGGGCGATGGTGCCAAACCACAAGCGGTACAGCTTGTTGGCAAACAGCAGTTCGTCGCTGCCCAGCGGGGCCACCGAAATGGAGGCATCCAGCGCTTCGAGCACGGTGGTGAAGCGCTCATGCGAGGCAGCCAGCTGCTCGCGCACCCGGTTGGGCTCGGTGATGTCGGTCATCGAGGTCATCCAGCCGGTCTGCTGGCCAAAGGCGTCAATCAGCGGCGACACATACAGGCGCGCGTCGATGATGCTGCCGTCCTTGCGCTTGACGCGAAACTGGATGCCGCTGGCCTGCACGCGGCCGGACAGTTCCTCGGACAACCGGGTTTTGAGTTCCTCAAAATCCTCATCGGGCCAATACGGAAAGGGTGCCGAGCGGCCAATCAGGTCTTGTTCCCTCCAGCCCGTCATGCTGCAAAACGCCGAGTTGACGTAGGTGATGCGGCCCTGCATGTCCATTGCCCGCATGCCGGTGAGCATGGAGTTTTCCATGGCGCGGCGAAACGCGGTCTCCTGCACCAGGGCATCCTGCGCCTGAATACGCCGGCGCGTGTGGCGCCAGTTGGCCAGCAGCAGCCAGGCGGTGATGGCGCTGAGTACCATCACCAGCCAGAACAAGCCGCTGCCAATCAGGCCAAACGAGGTGCGATACACCTGACCACGCAGGGTCAGGCCATTGCCCACGGGGGATACTGGGATTTCGTAGGCATTCACCGGGTTCGCCCCAGGCAGCAAACGGCGTTTGAGGGTGCCCTCGGGCATGGTGATGCCTGCCAGTGCGTTGCCCGCCATGTCATGAAAAGACACTGCATATTTGGAGGTGATCTCCAGCGGCACGCCGTAGCGGTACAGCGCATCCACCGAATACTCAGCCATCAGATCGCCCTTGAAACGGGCTTTGTCGATCAGCGGTAAATGCAGTTGCAGAACTGCCGCCAGGTTGGGTTGCGCCTGCGGGGTGGAATAAATGGGCAGCAACAGCTCGCGCGTGGTGTTGAAATTTTCGACAGTGTCGCGCGCCTCAATGCTGGAACCACTGCTCTTTTGGTATTTGTCGGAGCGGCTGGCGGTGTTGAAGCTGACTCTGACCCGCTTGTTCTCGTCAATCCAGGTCAAGCCCTGCAGTTCAGGATAAATGTTGGCAAACGCCTCTGCGCGTGCCAGGAAATCGGCATGGCTGACCTCGCGGCTGGAGATTTCGCGTGCCAGCCGCATGAACTGCTCTTGCTGCTCCAAAAGCCGCAGACGCAGGCGCTGCTGGGTGTATTCAATGTCCCGGCTGATGGCCTCGCGCTCGCGGGCAATTTCTTCCAGCCGCAGATAGCCAAAAGCCGCCACGATGGCCAGCAGAAACAGCAGCACCGCCGCCAGCGGGGCCAGCATGGCAAAACGGTCCTGCCGATGCGGTGTCTGGCGCGACCACCAGAGCCGCAGGCGCGCTGCGAGCGCCAGGCGCGGGGCGGTTCGTTGATCGGCAAGGGGCGGCGATGGCATGGGCCGGAGTGTAGGAGTTTTCGTTGATTTGATGCTTGCAAATATTTCATAATATGAAGCAATAAGATTCAATATGAAATATTGACAAAATGGTCATAGAATTCGCCACCGCCCTCGCGGCAGGCTTTTCAACTACCATTACCTCGCAACAACACCAGGAGACATGCATGTCAGCAACTTCGAGCAACCCTACTGGCAGCAGCGCGCCTGATGCCGACAGCCAGGAAACCCGCGAGTGGATGGACGCGTTGAGTGCCGTCATTGAGAACGCAGGCCCAGAGCGCGCCCACTTTTTGCTGGAGCAATTGCTCGAGCATGCGCGCCAGAACAGCATCGACATGCCGTTTTCTGCCAACACGGCTTACGTCAACACGATTGAGCCCGACCAGGAAGAGCGCTGCCCCGGCAACATCGAGATCGAGGAGCGCCTGCGTGCCTACATGCGCTGGAATGCCATGGCGATGGTGGTCAAAGCCAACCGGCATCACCCCGAAGATGGGGGTGATCTGGGCGGCCACATTGGCTCGTTTGCCTCACTGGCGCACATGTTTGGCGCCGGCTTCAACCATTTCTGGCACGCCGAGAGCGAGCACCACGGCGGCGACTGCCTCTACATCCAGGGCCATGTGGCCCCCGGTGTGTATGCCCGCGCCTATATGGAAGGGCGTTTGACTGAGGAGCAACTGCTGCATTTCCGCCAGGAAGTCGATGGCAAAGGCCTCTCAAGCTACCCGCACCCCAAGCTGATGCCTGATTTTTGGCAATTCCCCACGGTGTCGATGGGCTTGGGCCCGCTGATGGCGATTTACCAGGCGCGTTTTTTGAAGTACCTGCACGCGCGCGGCATCGCCAACACCGAAAACCGCAAGGTGTGGGTGTTTTGCGGCGACGGTGAAATGGACGAGGTGGAGAGCCTGGGCGCGATTGGCCTGGCAGCGCGCGAAAAGCTTGACAACCTGGTGTTTGTTGTCAACTGCAACCTGCAGCGCCTGGACGGCCCGGTGCGCGGCAACGGCAAGATCATTCAGGAACTGGAGAGCGAGTTTCGCGGCTCCAACTGGAACGTGATCAAGCTGATTTGGGGTGGCAACTGGGACCCGCTGCTGGCGCGTGACAAGGACGGTGCGCTGCGCCAGGTGATGATGGACACGCTGGACGGCGACTACCAGGCCTTCAAGGCCAATGACGGCGCCTTTGTGCGCAAGAACTTCTTTGGCCGCGACCCGCGCACCGCCGCCATGGTGGCCAAGCTCAGCGACGACGACATCTGGAACCTGCGCCGCGGTGGCCACGACCCGCAAAAGGTCTATGCCGCTTACCACCAGGCCGTGCATCACAAGGGCCAGCCGTCGGTGCTGCTGATCAAGACCGTCAAAGGTTTTGGCATGGGTAAAAGTGGCGAGGGCAAAAACAACGTGCACCAGACCAAGAAGCTCACCGACGACGACATCCGGGCGTTTCGCGACCGTTTCAACATCCCGATTCCCGACAGCCAACTGGCTGACCTGCCGTTTTACAAGCCGGCCGACGACACGCCCGAGATGCGCTACCTGCACGAGCGCCGCCAAGCCCTGGGGGGCTACCTGCCCAAGCGCCGCACGCGCGCCGATGAGTCGTTTACCGTGCCGTCGCTGGAAACCTTCAAATCGGTGATGGAGCCCACCGCCGAGGGGCGCGAAATCTCCACCACCCAAGCCTATGTGCGCTTTTTGACGCAGTTGCTGCGTGATCAGGCGCTGGGCCCGCGCGTGGTGCCGATTCTGGTGGATGAGGCGCGCACCTTTGGCATGGAGGGGCTGTTTCGCCAGATTGGCATTTACAACCCGGCCGGCCAGCAGTACACCCCGGTGGACAAAGACCAGGTCATGTACTACAAGGAAGACACCAAAGGCCAGATCTTGCAGGAAGGCATCAACGAGGCCGGCGGCATGGCCAGCTGGATTGCCGCAGCCACCAGCTACAGCACCAGCAACCGCATCATGGTGCCGTTTTACGTGTACTACTCGATGTTTGGCTTTCAGCGGGTGGGTGACCTGGCGTGGGCGGCGGGTGACATGCAGGCGCGCGGCTTCTTGCTCGGTGGCACCTCGGGGCGCACCACGCTCAATGGCGAGGGCCTGCAGCACGAAGACGGCCACAGCCA
>JAIFMT010000104.1 GCA_020048295.1 Rhodoferax sp. | reverse complement strand
CATTTCCTGCACGATCTTGAAGCCATACACCATGGCAGCGGTACACACCTGCACATTGCCCGCGCCCAGCGCGATGAAGTCAAATGCATCGCGCCAACTGCCCACACCGCCAATGCCCGAAATCGGCAACCCCGAAGTCAGCGGGTCACGGGCGATTTCGGCCACCATGTTCAGCGCAATCGGCTTGACACCCGGCCCGCAATAGCCGCCGTGCGAGCCCATGCCGCCGGTGCTGGGTGTCATGGTCAGGCTGTACGGGTCCACCCCGATGATCGAGTTGATGGTGTTGATCAGGCTCACCGCATCGGCCCCGCCGGCTTTGGCCGCGCGCGCGGGCAGGCGGATGTCGGTGATGTTGGGGGTGAGTTTGACGATCACCGGCAGGCGGCTGTAGGCCTTGCACCAGGCGGTGACCATCTGGATGTACTCGGGCACCTGGCCCACCGCCGCGCCCATGCCACGCTCGCTCATGCCGTGCGGGCAGCCAAAGTTGAGTTCGATGCCATCGCAGCCGGTGTCTTCGACGCGCGGCAAAATGGTTTTCCAGGCATCTTCATTGCACGGCACCATCAGCGACACCAGCAGCGCCCGGTCGGGCCACAGGCGCTTGACCTCGGCAATTTCGCGCAGGTTCAGCGCCAGGTCACGGTCGGTGATGAGCTCGATGTTGTTCAAGCCCATCAGCCGCCGGTCGGGGGTGAGCAGCGCACCGTAGCGTGGGCCGTTGACGTTGACCACCGGCGGGCCGTCCTCGCCCAGGGTTTTCCAGACCACGCCACCCCAGCCGGCTTCAAAAGCGCGGTTGACGTTGTAAGCCTTGTCGGTGGGTGGCGCACTGGCCAGCCAGAACGGGTTGGGGCTGGAGATGCCAACAAAGTTGTTTTTAAGGTTCGCCATGAGGTGCTTTCAACTCTTGATAAGCTACATTGTTAATAGCTGGTAGCGCTTTACTGGTATGGGCTAGAGGCATATTTTGCTTATAACATGTCGGTGACGCTTGCCGTCAGCTTGGCATGAATGGCGTGTGCTGAGAGCTTGCCATGCTGCACGGCTTCTACCGTCAGGTCGAGCCCGCCGGCGCGGCAGTCGCCGCCGGCCCACACGCCGGGCTGGCTGGTCTGACCATGGGCATCGGTGGCAATGCGGCCGTTGAGCAGCTCAAAGTCTGCCTGCGCCAGCAACGGGTTGCCCAGCGTCTGGCCGATGGCCTTGAGCACCATGTCGGCCTCGAACACCACGCTTTCACCCGTCGCCACCAGCTTGCCGTCGGCCATTTTTTGCCGGGCAAAACGCACGCCCCCAGCGTATTGGGGGTCAAACGTGTTGGGCAGCACTTCAACCGGTGCCAGCCAGTGGTGAATCACCACGCCCTGGGTTTGCGCCCATTCCTGCTCGGCCTTGGAGGCGGTCATGGCTTGCGGGCCGCGCCGATACACCATGTGCACATCTTGCGCCCCCAGCAGTTTGGACTGCACGGCCGCATCCACCGCCGTCATGCCGCCGCCAATCACCACCACCTGCCGGCCGATCGGCAGTGTCGCCAGGTCTTCGGTCTGGCGCAGCGTGGCGATGAAATCCACCGCATCCTGCACGCCATACAGCTTTTCGCCGGGCACGCCGAGCTGGTGCGTGTTGGGCAGGCCCATGCCCAGAAACAGGGCATCAAAGTCGTTTTGCAGTGCGCGCAGTTGCGCCACGGTTTCAAGCTTCCAGTTGTGGCGCAGCTCAATGCCGCCGATGCCCAGCAGCCATTGCACCTCGGCCTGGGCGAAGTTGTTGGGGGTTTTGTAGCTGGCCAGGCCGTATTCGTTGAGGCCACCGGCCTTGGGCTTGGCATCAAAGATCACCACGCTGTGGCCCAGTTTGGCCAGCGTGTGGGCGCAGGCCAGGCCAGCCGGGCCAGCACCCACCACGGCGATTTTTTTGCCGCTAGCGGCGGCGCGACTAAAGATCTGCGGCTGCGGCCCTTCCAGCAAGGCATCCACCGCGTGGCGCTGCAGGCGGCCAATGGCCACCGGTTTGCCCTCTTGGGTGGTGCGCACGCACACTGCCTCGCACAGGTTTTCGGTTGGGCAGACGCGCGCGCACATGCCACCCAGCGGGTTGGCTTGCAGTATGGCGCGCGCCGCGCCGCGCAAATTGCCATCGCTGATGCGCTTGATGAACGCGGGCACGTCGATGTGCGTCGGGCAGGCGCTGGCGCAGGGTGCGTCAAAGCAATACAGGCAGCGCTCGGCCTCCAGCACCGCTTGCGCCGCGGTCAGGCGCGGCGTGGCATCGGCAAAGCGGCGGGTGTAGTCAGCCGCTTCAAGCCGGCCGGGGTGAATATCGGGCGCGAGGGAAATGGACACGCTGGCAACTCCTGGTGGATCAGCTGACCATTTGGTCAGCTTCACAGATGCTAGCAAGCCATGTGCCAGCCTGTCACGAGGGTTAGCCCTGAGCCAGCAGTGGCCCGGTTGACTGGAATGCCAATGCGCCGGCCGATGCCGCCGCCGCGCGCTCGGCGATGCTGGCTGGCAGCCAGCGGCCCAGGGCTGCCTGCAGGGCGGGCAGACCAATTGGCTTGGTCAAAAAGTCGTTCATGCCGGCAGCCAGGCATTGGTCGCGGTGCTCGTCAAAGGCATCGGCGGTCAAGGCGATGATCGGCAGCCGTGGCTGCTGCTGGTCGGCTTGCCACTGGCGAATCTGCGCGGTGGCCGCATAGCCATCGAGCAGCGGCAGACGCAGGTCCATCAAGATCAGGTCGTAGCCTGGGCTCTGGGGGCTGCGGGTGATTGCATCAACCGCCTGCTGGCCGTCATGAACCAGGCTGACCTGAACATCGAGCCTGGCCAGCATTGACTCAATGACCATGCAGTTGACCAGGTTGTCTTCGACCACCAGCACCCGGGCCCCGGCCAGAGGCGAAACCTCGGCCGATTCGGGGTCGATGTCCTCGGCGCGATGGGCGTGGCGTGCCTCGTCATGCGCGCTCACCCGTTGTGCGCGCAGCTGAAACCAAAAGCGTGAACCCTGCCCGGGCTGGCTTTCAACACCCACCTGGCCGCCCATGGCCAGAGCCAGGTTATGCACGATCGACAAGCCCAGCCCGCTGCCGCCAAAGTCGTGCTGAATGGTGCTGTCGGCCTGCACAAATGGCGTGAACAGCAGCGCCAGTTTGTCAGGTGCAATGCCTGCGCCGCTGTCACTGACCGAAAACTCAAGCAGTGCGCTGTCGTGTTCGCGCAGCACTTCATGGCCTTCGATGCGAATTTGACCCTGCTGGGTGAACTTGAGCGCGTTGCCCGCCAGGTTGGCCAGCATCTGGCGCACCCGGTGCGCATCGGCCCGGTAGCGCTGCGAGCCGTTGGCGTGCCACTGGTAGTCGAGTTGCAGGTTTTTTGCTTGCGCGTTGCCGGCAAACAGGTTGCAGGTTTCGCGCAGCAGCGAATCAGGGTTGAACACGGTGGGGTGCAGCTCAAACTTGCCGGCTTCGATTTTGGAAAGGTCCAGGATGTCGTTGAGCAAGGTCAGCAGCGTCTGGCCGCTGGACAAAATGGTGCGTGCATAGTCGCGCCGCTCGGCATCTTGCAGATCAGGCAACAGCAGCAACTGCGCCATGCCCAGAATGCCATTCATCGGGGTGCGGATTTCGTGCGACATGGTGGCCAGAAAGCGGCTTTTGGCCAGGTTGGCCGCATGTGCCGCCTGGCTGAGGCGGTGCGATGCTTGTTCGCGTGCATGCGTGGCTGCCAGCAGCGCCTGGTGCGCCTGGCGGTCGGTCAGGATGGCCATCTGCAGGGGCTTGCCAAAGGTCAAGAAAGACTGGCCCAAATTGATTTCGACAGGAATTTCCTGGCCGTCAGCCCGCAGCGCCAGCAGCGACTGCGCCTGCCCCATGCGCAGCAGGCGGCGGTCATTGGCAAACGCGCGGCGCAATAGGCGGCGCTTGTTTCGGTAGCGTGCCGGCATCAGGTCCTCAATGGCACGGCCAACCAGGCCTTGCGCGGTGTAACCCAGCAAATCGGCCGCGCCCGGGTTGGCCAGCTGCACCTGCCGCTCGGCGTTGATGAGCAGCACGGCCTGCGGCATGGCATCAATGATGTCTTGCAACGGTTGTTGGGCGGCGCTTGACATGGCTTACAGACCGCCCTGGTCGGCCAGGCGAACCAGCTCGGCGGTGTTGCTTGCGTTGATTTTTTCCATGGCGCGCTGCCGGTGCAGTTTGACGGTGCGCAATGCCAGCCCCAGCGCGGTGGCAATGGCCGGGTTGGTCAGCCCCTGCGCCACGCGGCGTGCCACCTCGCGCTCACGCGGGGTCAGGCTGGCGATGCGGCCGGCCAGCTCCTGGGCACGCAGCTGCTGCGCGCGCCGCTGGGTGCTCAGCGCCAGCGCCTTGTCCAGCGCTGCCAGCAAGGCCTCGGCTTCGATGGGTTTCACCAAAAAGTCCAGCGCCCCGGCGCGAAAGGCGCTGGCTGCCTCCAGCGCGCCACTGGCACCGCTCATCAGCAGCAGCGGCGTGTCGTCGTGCTGCAGCAACTGCTGCTGCAGTGCCAGGCCATCGAGTTCGGGCATTTTCACGTCGCACAGCAGACAGCTTGGGCCGGCAAAGCAGGCGGCGTTGTCGCCCAGCACCTGCAGGTAGGCCAGGCCCGAGGTGTAGGTGTCGCAGGCGTAACCTTCCAGCGTGACCAGGGCGGACAGTGCTGACAAAACTTCGGCATCGTCGTCGATGATGACAACCCGGCCACGCGCGCAGCGCTCGGCCTGCGCTTGCTCGCTGACGGTTACCGGCTGACGCGGCGGGCGCAAGGCGGTCATGTGCAAGCCTCGGGCAGGGCCGGTAGCGTGAGTTCGACGATGGCCCCGGTGCCGTCTGCGGCATTGGCCAGCGCCAGGCTGCCACCATGGTTTTGCGCAATCGAGCGTGAAATGGCCAGCCCCAGCCCCAGTCCGCTGGCTTTGGTGGTAAAGAACGGTGAGCCGGCCTGATTCAGTGCCTCGGGGGTGAAGCCGGGGCCGGTGTCGGCAATGCGCAACGTGACCCGGGCATCCATGCGGCTGCAAGAGACATTGATTTCGCGCCGCGGTGCCGTCGTCAGCGCCTCGATGGCGTTGCGCAGGGCGTTCAGCACAATCTGCGACAGCGCAATCGCATCGCCGCTGACCATGACTTCAGGTTTGCCAGCGGGCAGCACCAAGGCCACCTTGCGGCTGCGCGCCTCATCGGCCACCAACTCAACCACTTCGTGCACCACATGACGCAGGTTGACCGGCTCACTGCGTGCCACCGACGGGCGAATAAAGCCCCGAATGCGCTCAATGATCTGGCTGGCGCGCTGGGTGTTGTGGACGATCTTGTCCAGCAGTGCCACCACCTGGGCATGGTCAAAACGGCCATTTTGCAGCCCGCGCTTGGCGACCTGCGAGTTGGTCAGGATGGCGGTGAGCGGCTGGTTAAGCTCGTGCCCCAGCGAAGCCGACAGCTCACCCAGGCTGCGCTGGCGGTCAAGTTGGGCAATCAGCGCCCCGAGGCGGCGGTTTTCTTCGTCGCGCGCTTGCTCGGTAGCGGCTTTGAGTTCGCGCCGCATCGAGCGGTCCAGCGCCAACCCGATATAACTGAAATGCCCGATGGCCGATGCCAGCAAGGTGGTGATGGCGATCAGGTTGCTGGTCAGGCCCTCAAACACCACGGTGGTGCTGCCGCTGCGCGCGGGCAGGGAAATGACCCGCATCAAAAAGGCCATTGACACCCCTGCGTAGATCACCGCAATCCAGCGGGCGTTACGGCTTTGCTCTTCGCGGCCAATGCGCCAGGCCAGTGCCGCCAGGTAAAAGATCAGGCCCGCGCCCAGGGTGCTGTTGAACTGCGCCCGCAACACCGGCATTTGCAAGCCGACATCGAGCAGGCCAGACACCAGCATCGCCCCGACGACGGCCAGCACCATGGGCCGCAGCGGCCAGGGCTGCCCCAGGTCCAGCCGCAGCGACTGAATGCGCGCCATGTGGGCCACCAGCAACAACAGCGATGCCAGGTACAGCGACACCCAGCTGGGAACACGGCCATACAGGCTGATCAACAGGGTGGCCGCGCCGATCAGCAGCCCGCCACCGCACCACAAATCGATCTGCCGTGAGCGTTGCGCCGCCAGTGTGAACCAGGTGATGGTGGGCAACAGCAGGTACAGCAGTCCGACGATCAGGAAGACGGTGCGGATATCGAAATTCGTCATCTTTGGCCGGTCGGGTCAGTGCAACACAGGCTGTAGCGCGTCATCCAGAGCATCCAGGTCAAATGGCTTGGTCAGGCAGGGCACGCCGACGGGCAGGCTGCCGTAATGTCGGCGTTCGTCTTCGCGCAGCGCCGTCACGACCACCAGCGGCAGGTTGGCATCCATGGCGCGCAACCGGTGCGCCAGCGCCAAGCCCGACAGACCCGGCAGGTTAAGGTCAAGAATGGCCGCCACCAGCGCTGCTGCGCTGCCCTCCGTGCCCCCCGGGTGCAGCGCCAGATGCGGCGGGTCTTGTGCAAGGGTCTTGAGCAAGTCTTCTGCACAGGCAAAGTACCAGGCCTGCAAACCCTGCAGTTGCGCCCACTGGCCCAGCGCCTGGGAGATTTGCGGATCATCGTCAACGATGGCAACCGAGCGCGCATGCGCCGTGCCGCCGGCCGGGGCAGGCGGTGGGTCTGAGTGGCCTGACATGTTCACGCAGTGGTCCTTTCGTAAAATTTATTGCGCGCAATTGTTTGCAACCGGGCGCAAGCCTGATCTGTTGCAGGCATGTTACGCATGCTGGCAGCCATTTGCCATTGCCCCAAAGGGCAATGGTTTTATGGCTGACTCGCCGCTACGATCAGCCAATCTACGCAGTTGATGCGGTTCAATTTTTAGGTACTTTCAGTGCAGAAGGCCAGTAATGTGTCAATGTCAACGGTGTGACGGGCGACCTTTGCAGGAACCACAGTCATGACAGCCGGGCTGGGCCTGCTGCTGGTCAGTGTATTTTTGACGCTGGCGGTGCTATTACTGTATTTGCGGGAGCGCCAGCGCCGGCTGGCACTGGTGTCGGAGCTGGCTACGCTGTCGCGGCAGATGGATGCCCGCTTGAGTCACGATGATTTGACGGGTTTGCTCAGCCGCTCTGGCTTTGATGTGGTGCTGGACAAGGCCATTGCCCACGTCGATGCGGTGGGTGGAACATTTTGTGTGCTGTATGTGGCGCTGGACAATTTTGGCCTGCTCAACGATGCCTTTGGTCAGATCAGCGGTGACAGTCTGTTGCGCAATGTGTCAAAACGCCTGGCACAGTGCATTGGCCCACAGGCCCGAGTCTGCCGCATCAGCGCAGGTGAATTCGCGCTGATTGTGCCTGGCACCATGGCGCATGGCCGGGCGGCAGCACTGCAGGTCACCCAGGCGTTGACAGAGCCCTTCAAATTTGATGCCATCCACACCGTGTTGAGCTGCTCCATTGGCGTGGCCGAGTATCCCGAACATGGCTCGCGAACCAAGATTTTGGCCAATGCGGCGCTGGCGATGCGCAGTGTCAAGGTCAACGGCGGCGGCGACTTTTGCCAGTACGACCCCAAGATGGGGGTTGAAGTGCGCGAGCAGGCGGTGCTGGTCAATGACCTGCGCAACGCGCTGGAGGCGGGTCAGCTGGAACTTTATTTTCAGCCCAAGGTAGATGCGCTCAGCCTGCAGGTGACTGCGGCAGAGGCGCTGCTGCGCTGGCACCATCCCACCCGGGGATTTGTCAGCCCGGTGGTCTTTATTCCGCTGGCTGAGCGCTACGGCTTGATTGGGGCGATTGGCAGTTGGGTGATTGAAGAGGCGTGCCTGAAAGCCGCCGGCTGGCGCGAGCGCGGTTTGCGCATGCGTGTGGCGGTCAACATTTCTGGCTACCAGATGCGTGAAGACGATCTGGTGGAGCGCATTGAGGCCGCCTTGCAACGCAACAACCTGCAGCCAGGGCGTTTTACCTGCGAAATTACCGAGTCGGTTGCCATGGAAGACACCAAGGTCACCCAGGCCACTTTCGAAAAGATGCGGCGTGCCGGTTTTCACGTGTCGATAGACGACTTTGGCACCGGCTTCTCAAGTCTGGCCGCCTTGCGACGCCTGCCCGCCGCCGAGCTGAAAATTGACCGGGCCTTTGTCACCGATCTGGAAGACAGCGAAGATGCCCGGTCGATCGCCAAATCCATCATCAACATGGCCACCGCACTCAATTTGCGGGTGGTGGCCGAAGGTGTGGAAACCGAGGGTCAATGCAAATTGCTGGTGGCCATGGGATGCAACGAATTGCAGGGTTTTCTGTTTTCAAAACCCATCAGGGCCCATGAACTGGAGTGGCTGGCGCTTGACAGCAAGCGTCAGGACGACGTGGCGTTTCGCCCCTCCTTGTTCATGGAGACCATGGACGCGAAATTTGAATGAGTCCTTTGGCAGCGCCTGGCCCGCGCTTCAAGCCATGATTTCGAAATCCGAGAACAACAGGTTGGGATGTGTTGTGGTGCCTAGCAGCGCGATCTGCACGGCAGCAGCACTGCCACTGCCGTCTGCATCGTAGTAGAGCTTGCCGGTGGTGCTGTTATAGATCACCCGGTCGTCAACGTCATGGCCCTTAACAAGTGTTCTTGCTCAATATTTTTTTAAGAAGTGATCCAGTCGCATCGATCTTGTTGTGAAAACCCTGACTGGGCAGGGCTGTTTCTTGGCAGCGGGCAGATTCATGCATCCCTTGCTTGGAAGGCGACAGTCTTCCAGGGTGTCGCTTCTTCAATCCTTTACAAGGAAAGGGAAGGCCATTGGTGCTTGAAGTGGTTTAGGATCGCAGGCTAAACCATTTGCTCGAACTTTTGAGCCATTTTTGAGGCTTTGCGTCGTGTCAGCAAACCAAATTTCACCCCGGCCCACCCTGCTGATCGTTCAATATCAGCGTGACCTGTGCCAATTCGGGCGACGCTGCCATCGACCAGGTCGGCACCGCCATCGCGCAGGGCAGCCTGTTTGATCTGGTGCTGATGGACTGGGCCATGCCGGGCATGGATGGCATTGCGACCAGCGAACGCATTGCTTCGCTCAGCAAATCACTGGCCCCCAAAATCGTGCTACCGACCGCCTACGGCCGGGAGTGACCGGTTGAACGACTGAAAGCAGCAGGCATCATCGGCCAATTAAGCAAGCCAGTCGTGCCGTCCATCGGGTAATTTTGTAATCAGTGCGTTGCC
>JAIFMT010000098.1 GCA_020048295.1 Rhodoferax sp. | reverse complement strand
TTTCGAGCTGATCGAGCATGGGGGTGTCATGGGGTTGTTTGCTCATGGCGTATCTCCTGTCTGGGCGAAAATTGGACGTTAAAAAAACCGTGGAAAACCGATGCTTCATCACATTTGTTTCAGCATCAGAAGCGAGACGAATGTTACGAGGCTTGTGGTCGCTACAACCATCACCCTCGTTGAGTATCAAAGACTACCCATTTGGGCTATATGCGCTAACCTGAGTCGGTTATAGACGGTTCGCGCAAGATTGCGCCAAATACGGTTTGTGATGATGGCCGTGTCCGGCTGCTTGCCTCAGGCGTGTGTCAAGCGCCGCTGGCATCTCAAAAATTCAGTGAAACAGGTGCTATGTTCAGTGTTATTCCCTTAGAGAAATTGGTTTGTCCGCTGGGCGGACAGGTCATTGAGTTGCAGCAGTTGGATTACGACGCGGGCGGCATGAGTTTGCTGCGCACGCGCATCCGTGAACGAAGCCGTTTTACGGTTTTTGAAATTGACCCGGGGGTGGCCCGTCAATGGGGTGAAGCCTTGCTGCGCTGGGCCGACGCCCAGCCATCGCAAGTGGTCGAGCCGATTGCAAGTGTGCAGCCGGAGCTGCCATGAGCAGCACCATTGCGGTTGGCCATGACGTCCCGTTGGATGTCCTGTTCTCGCTGGAAGGGCAAGCATTGCCGCCGGACCACGCACAGGCATTGCAAGTAGCGCTGTGCCAATTATTTCCCTGGTTGCACACCGATGCGGTGGCTGCCGTGTTGCCTCTCAAGCTAGTGGCTGGGGATGGCGGGCAAAGCCTGGTTTCCAAACGCAGCAAGCTGATTTTGCGGGTTCAGCAGAGTCGGCTGCCAGAAATGATCGCGGTCAATGGGATTGAATTGTCGGTGGCCGGCTGCAAGTTGCGACTGGTTGATCCACATCCGCGCGAATTGCAACCGCACGCCACGCTGTATGCCTACAAGGTGGCCTCCTGCGGTGAGGGCGAGGCTGCCTTCATGGAGGGGGTCAACCGCGATCTGGCCAAACTGTCAATTCGTGGTGAGCGGGTGTGTGGCAAGCGGGGGCAATTGACGGTGGCGGGGCAGGTGATCGACACGTACAGCCTGATGCTGCATGCCTTGCCGCCCGATCAGTCGATGCGACTGCAACAGTTTGGTTTGGGACTGCACCGGTTGCTGGGCTGCGGGGTTTTTGTGCCCCACAAATCAGCGGCGGCGGTGTAATTTTTTATTCATTGAAATGGAGATTGAAGAATGAGCTACAACATTGGTGGTGTGGAATATGAAGCTGATGACCAGGGCTACCTGGTTGAACCCTGCTTTGATGAAGAGGCGGTGCGGGTGATTGCGGCGGCTGAAAGCATCGAGTTGACCGACGCCCATTGGGAAGTCGTCAATTACCTGCGTGATGAGTTCCGTGAGCATGGCCACACCCCCAATTTCCGCGCCATGCTCAAAGGCTTTGCGGCGATTCGGCCGGAAGTTGACAGCAAGTACCTGTACGACTTGTTCCCGATTGGGCCGGCAAAGCAAGGGCCCAAGGTGGCAGGTTTGCCGCAACCACTGGGCAAAGGCGGGTACTGATTTCATAAAGACTCAAAGTGGCCAAAATTCGCATTAAGAGCCAGTGGTTCAAGGCTGGCGCTGACAAAACTCCCGAGCAAACGGCCAGCGCCATGGCTTTCATTGCCTGGCGCGTGTCGCAAAACATGCTCAAGCAGATGCGGGAGGCCAACTTTGACATTGACATTGGCGCGCAGTACTTTGCGTTCACCCGTGAGGTACTGGTTTTTCTGACCCAGGTGATTGACCGCATGGCCTACCAGCGCATGGATGGGGCGGCGCGTGCGGCGTTCATCACCGCGCTGGTCAAACGGGTGGCCGAAATCCTTGAAGAAAACGAAGACCGCTTGCTGGGTCAGCCTGAAGCCGGTCAACCCGGCTCTTTCGAGCAGTTCATTGACCTGTTCAACGAACTGGCCGACCATTACGCAGATTTCGGCTTTGACGCGCAAGGGCCGGATTTTGACTTTGTTCGTTACCTGGGCTATCGCATCGAACTGCTGATGCCCAAAAAAGATCAACGCTGGGTACTTGACCAGGTCATGGCGGCTGAGGTGCCTGATGCGGTCACTTACCTGCAAAAAGCACTGGAAGGTGTGCTCTCGACCGAGCCGCGCCCAGTGCGTCCGTCGCGGGCGGCACGTTCCGGCGTGCTGGGCGACTAAAAAAGTGACAAGCATGAACCTATCGCCTTTTGACCTGCAAGATGATGCCGCATACCAGGTCTGGCGCGCTGCCAAGTTGGCCAGTTGCCCGCGCACTGCTGAAGACCTGGTGGTGGATATTGCCGATCCACGTGCCTTGACCCCGACCGAAAAGCAGGCACTGCTGGCGCGCTGCGCGACAGCCAACATGGTGATTTACCGTAGCCCGGTGCTGGGTGAAGACAAAAATATTCCGCGCGCTTTGGGCAAACAGCTCGGCTTGCACCAGCTTGATGGCAACTGGCTGGCCGACGAGGATGGCATTTCGCCTATTGCCGTGTCGCAGCCGCCAGGGGACCGCGTGGCCTTCATCCCATACACCAATCGACCGATCAAATGGCATACCGACGGCTATTACCAGCCGCCTGAACGCAACATTCGCGGCATGGTGTTGCACTGTGTGCGCGCCGCAGCCGTGGGTGGTATCAGTGCCGTGATGGACCATGACATGGCCTACATCGCCTTGCGCGATGCCAATCCCGAGTGGGTGCGCGCGCTGATGCAGCCCACTGCCATGACCATTCCCGAGCGCGAGGACGATGACGGCGTGGCCCGCCCGGCCCAAAGTGGTCCGGTTTTTTCGGTGGACGGTGCCAGCGGTGCGCTGCACATGCGCTACACCGCGCGCACCCGCAGCATTGAGTGGCACGACGATGCAGCGACGCGCGCTGCCGTGACCTTTTTGGCACAGTTGCTCGACAGCGACAGCCCGCACATCTTCCGCCTGCAACTACAACCTGGCATGGGCCTGTTGTGCAACAACGTGCTGCACGACCGCTCCGGCTTTACCGATGACCCGGCCTGCCCGCGCCTGTTGTACCGGGCACGCTACCTTGATCGCGTCAGCGAGGCGATTTTTCCCGGTGCTGTGGTGTCTGCACAAATGAATGAAGAAATAGCTGTTTAGCCCATATCCTTATTGGGTCGGAAGCTACAAATAACAGAGTGAGTAGAGCACATGACTCATCAAGTAAGCGTTTGGCGTGCGGCCCAATTGGTGGGAGTGGCGCGTGGCGTGCTACAGCAGCAGGTGCGCACGGGCGCGCTGCAGTTGAACGACGGCATGGTGTCCACCGAGGTGTTGCTGCAGCTCTACCCTGAGGCACGGCTTGAAGAATCTGGCTTGCTGGAACGGGTGGCGCAAATCCGTGATGAAGCGTTTGGCAAACGTGTGCGTGAGCGCTTGCTGCCAAGCCAGGAAGTCCTGTCGCAGCGGTTGTTTGCGCAAAGCCAGGAGTTGGGCGATGTGCGCCGGCACATGCAGCGCTACCATGAACTGGTTGTGGCGCTGCAAAAATCAATCCGCGATCTGGGCAGCCGCAGCCCGGGTGATGCCGGCTTGCGCGCTCTGGAACAACAAGTCACCCAAGGTCTGGCCCGTGTGCTGGCCACCGATTCCGTGGACATACTGGAAATTATGGACGATATGTTGAAGGTCATGACAGCCCAGGTCACTGTCCACCCCAGCGGACATCAGTTTGCCGTGGAGGGGCATGCCAACCTGCTGCAGGCGGGCTTGCAAGCGGGACTGCGGCTCAACTATGGCTGCGGCAATGGCAGCTGTGGCATGTGCAAGGTGCGGGTGATCTCGGGTGATGTGGTGAAAACCCAGCATTACGACTACCCGCTGTCGGAAACCGAGAAATGTCAGGGCTACACGCTCATGTGCTGCCACACGGCGGGCAGCGGTGAGCTGACGCTGGAGATGCTGGAGGCGGGTGGCCCGCAAGACATCCCTGAGCAGGAGATTGTGGCCAAAGTGCGTGCCATCACCGATTTGGGCACCAACACCCGGCTGCTGCACCTGCAAACCCCGCGCACCCACCGCTTGCGCTTCTTGGCCGGCCAATCGGCGTCGCTGGGCTGCGCTGCGCCAGGCCAGGAAGATGCTCAGGGTCACTACGCTGTGGCGAGTTGCCCGTGTGACGACCGTAACCTGTTGTTTTTTATTGCCCGCGATGAGTCAGATCGGTTTGCCGAACAGGTTTTTTGTGGCAATTTGCATGCGGGTGGGTCGGTCAGCGTGCGCGGCCCCGATGGCAGTTTTGTGCTGTCCGAAAGCTACCGTCCGTTGGTGTTTGCCGCCTGCGACATGGGTTTTGCCCCGGTCAAAAGCCTGATCGAGCACGCCCTGGCACTTGATGCCGTGCCCTCCATTTCGCTGTTCTGGCTGGCGCTGCGCCCCGACGGACATTTCCAGACCAACCTGTGCCGCGCCTGGTCTGAGGCGCTGGACAATTTTGAATATGAGTTGGTCACCCATAGCGATGCCGCTGCCGGTGCCAGCCAAATCGCTCAAGCCATGCGCGCCGACCTGTTTGACATCGATTGTGATTTTTACCTGTGTGGGCCGGCTGAATTTGTCAACACCCTCAACGACGACCTACGTGCGGCTGGCGTGCCTGCGGCACAAATTTTCAAACAGGAGATGTGATGGAACTGGCTCAAGACGTGCCTGACATGGCGTTACCCGATTGTGCGGGGGGTGAATCGTTTGCGCTGATGGTCATGGGCCACAGCATGGCCCCGGAGTTTCTGGAGGGCGAAATCATCATCATCGAGCCTGAAGGCCTGGCGCGCGACGGCTCTTACGTGCTGGCCTGGCACAACGAGGAATGGACCTTTCGCCAGCTGCTGCGCGACGGCGAAGGCTGGTTGCTGCACCCGCTGAACCCGGCTTTTTCAGATGAGGTGCTGGGCAGCATGGCCGATGTGCGCGGGGTCATCATCCAGAAAGCCCTGCCCGGCCGGCGCAAGGCATCCAAGTTTTACGTTTGAAGATTTTTCACCCCAAACCCGCCTGACGCGTTATGCCCTACTACATCTACTCGATCAATCCTGGTGCGCAGCTGAAAAAACTGCGCGACTTTGCCTCGTTCAACGAAGCCTCCACCGAAGCCAAAGCCATGCGCGCCAGCCAACCCCCCAAGACGCTGGAAAAAATCAAGGTCATTTTTGCCGACAACGAGTTGCAGGCCGAAGACCTGCTGTTGCAAGTGCGCGCGCCCGGACCCAAGGGCGACGACTGATCGCACGGCGCGATGGACGAAACCGCCTACCACAGCGCTCGGCAGGCCATCAACGCACCGCCCTGCGTGTTTGCGCGGGCCATTTTGTCGGGTTGTGTGCAGTGCGAGCTGTCGCGCCGGCGGGCCATGGCCGAGCGCGAGGTGGTGTTGTGTAGCTCGGAGGTCGCGCACATCAATTGCGTCACGCTCGACGGGTTGCTGCGCGAGCGCGCCTACTTTGCGCTGCGCCTGCCCCGCGCGGGCGAGCCGATCACCCACGCCAAAATCATGAAGCTGCATTGCGGCGGTCTGCGCGGTATGCAGACAGCCCTGAATGCGCCGCAGCCCGATGTTCACCAGATGGTGAAACAGGCCCTGCAAGACGAAGCCAGTTTGCTCGACCTGCCCTGGGCCGCCATCGTGGCCAGTGCGTCGGCCTGGCAGTTGCGCCAGCGCGCCGCGCCACCCCCCGCCTGACCCAGCCGCCGACACGCCGGCAGGTTCGGGTGGTTGCCTGCCATGACCAGATTCACCAACTGGTCAGAGCGGCTGTCTGGGCTGACGGATAAGTTCCAGCTTTAGGCGGCCGAAAAGAGCAATGCAAGTGATGTCCAAGCGCTGGAATCAAAAATATTAGCCTTTTAGGCCTCTAGCCCTTATGCAGTAAGCGCTACCAGCTATAAATAATATACCATATGAGCCAACCAGGCTGCCCCGCTGAACTGGGCAGCCTGCGCCGGCTGGCGTTCGCTGGCCGCAAGCGTACCGGCAAAATCTAGCAACAGCCTAGCGCTGCTGCCACTTCATCATCGCCACCGCGCCGACGATGATGCCGGCCAGTGCCAGAAACGAGCCCAGCGCCAGCGTTGAAACCCCCGACAGGCCTTGCCCAATGGTGCAGCCCACGGCCGTGACGCCGCCAAAGCCCATCAACATCGCGCCAATCAGTTGCGTTCCCAGGTCTTCAATGGAGGCAAAGCCTTCCCAGCGAAAGGTCTTGGAGACTTTGGCGTAAACAAACGAGCCCAGGATGATGCCCAACACCGTCGCAATGCCAAAGGTGACATGCATCGACGTGTCGGTCCACAGCATCAGCAATTCGATGCTGAAGGCAACAGGGGCCACAAAACTGAAGGATTCGAGAGTGCGCGTGTTGGTGGCGAAATACACGGTTTCCAGCGTTTCGGGGTTTTCGCCGTAGCCCAGGTGACCCGTCAGATACCAGGCCGCCACCACCAGCAAGCCCAGCACCGTGCCGCCAAGAATTTGCACGGCATTGCCGCGAAAACGCTTGTCCTTGAAGATAAAGGCCAGCATGGCCAGCACCACCAGCGCGGTGGTCAGCAGCAGCGCCGCGGGCTCAGCCAGCCCGGTCAGCTTGCCCAGGATTTGTGCCAGCCCCTGGCTTTTGAAACCCATTGCGCCGAGGTCAAGGGTGACCGGGTCAAGGTAACTGCTGCGCCACTGACCAAACAGGCCCTTGAGCGTCATGTAGGCCGAAATCCCCGAAAACACCAGCACCACCAGCGAGCGCAAGCTTCCGCCGCCCACGCGCACCAGGTTTTTGTTGGCGCAGCCCGCGGCCATGGTCATGCCCACGCCAAAAAACAGCCCCCCCACCAGCAACGACAGCCATGGCAGCGAAGGCCGCAGGTAGATCGTTTTGGAGAGGTCAATCTGGCCAAGGTAGTGCAACAGGTTGGCACCGATCATCGCCACGGCGATGGCCAGCATCCACATGCGGGCGCGGCCCCAGTGCTCCATGTTGACCACGTCAGAAATGGCCCCCATGGTGCAGAAATTGGTTCGGTTGGCGACCGCACCAAAGATAAAGGCCAACAAAAAACCACCCCAGACGACCAGTGTGGCGGGGTTCATCGCTTCGCTCATGTCAATGCCTCCAGATCAAAAAATGGCCTAGTTGCTGCCGCCAGCCACCTTGACCAGGGTGCTACGGATTGCATCGGGTGTTTTCATGATGCCCATGAACTGGCCCATGCCCAGTGCCGGCCAGGCCAGCGCAATGCGGTAGCGGCCATACAGCCCATACACCTTGTTGCCCACCACAAACACTTCGTAGGGCAGGCCAGCCATATGGTCGGCACCGATCTTGTTGACCCAGAAGGTGTCGCCTTCAGCCGGGTCGTTGAGTGCCACGCCAAACACAGCCGTCTGGTTTTGTGCGGAGACCACCTCATACACCTTGCTGGTGTTGCCGGCAGCGCTGGCCAGGTTGTCGCGAACGGCCTTGACGGCGGCATCAAAGCTGGCGTGGCTGGCGATTTCGCTGTTGATCGAGTCAAACTTTTCCATGCCAAACATGTAGCGGTAGTTTTCCAGATCGCCCTCAGGCACATCGCCGCCAAAGCCGCCGGCATCGCCCAGCGCCTTGGCCAGGCGGGTGTGGACGGCTTTCACGCTGGGTTGTGCGCCTTTGTATTGGCCGCGCAAATACGCGCGGTACCAGTATTCAGGATTGATGTAAGACACGCTGCCGTCTGCCAGCACGCCGACCCGGATGGCCGAGGCAATGACGGCCGAACCCCCTGCGGTGCGAAGGGCGGTCTGCATGGCGGGGTCAGTCACCACCACGGTGGCGTGGCCGGGAATCCCTTTGGGCAGGTAGCGGCCTGCCAGGGCAAAGCCTTCAGCCTGCAGCTTCTTTTCAACCTGCTCGACTTGGGCCGTCAGGTCGGCAGCAGGCAGCTTGTCGCCTTTCAAATAAGGGGCCAGCGCAAAGCTGAGTTGCGACGACAGGGCGAGGGCACACCAGAGGGCAATTTTTTTCATGCGGGTTCTCAATAAATTGGAGGGTTTGCGCGCGACAAGACCGGTGGCGCGGCATCAACAAGCCGCAGCACCCTCGGACTGATGTCGCTCAACGTGAAAAAAGCTTCACGGCCTCACGTGATCGAACACAGAGGCCGGGAAGCTTTTGGGTGAGCAGGCTTAGATAAACAGACAGACGTCGGATTCACCAGCAAACTTCATGAACGTGGCGGCACCGCCGTATTCCACGTCCTTGATGAATTCGCTGATTTCAAACTCAAACAGGTCCACTGTCATCTGGCAGGCCACAAACTTGACATCCGCCTCAAGACACAAGTCGCGCAACTCTTCGAGGGTAGCGACGCCTTTGGACTTCATCTTGTTTTTCATCATCATGGTGGCCATGGACTCCATGCCCGGCAGCATCTGCACAAAGACGGGCATGGGCACGGGCATCGGCATGGCGGGGTTGGCCAGCGGACTGATCTTGACATCATCGAGGCTCTTGCGCAGCAGTTGCAGCCCATAAAACGTGAAGAAAATCTGCACATCCCAGCCCAGTGCTGCTGCCGTGGAAGCCAAAATGAAAGGCGGATACGCCATGTCCAGCGTACCTTTGGTCGCAATCAGCGCCATTTTTTTTGTAGCCATGCGTCTTATGCTCCGAAAAGTGGATGTCGTTGGCTAGATCAGCCTTTTTTGATGTAGAACACAAACTTGCCGGCTTCGCTGCTTGTTTCGAGCAGGGGGTTGCCAGTTTGCTCGGCAAATGCGGACATGTCAGCGACTGAACCAGGGTCGGTCGAGATCACGCGCAGCACTTGACCTGAAGTCATGTCGGCGAGCGCCTTTTTTGTTTTCACGATAGGCAGAGGGCAAGACAGGCCTGATGCGTCAAATTCTTTGTTGAAATCCAATTTCGTTCTCCGTTGGCTGACTGCGGGCAGTCGGTTAAGTTATTCAGGTTTAGCAAGTGCGGCGGACTTGAGCTTCAAGAGCCGCCGTTGGTTGCACCCGGTGATTTTTGGTTAGTCGGGCATTGGCGTCCATCACCGCAAAGGGTAATTTGGAATAGCCCATATGGGTAATATGGGTAATCTGGGGTTTGAAAATATGGTCCCGCCAGCAGGAATCGAACCTGCATCTAGCACTTAGGAGGCACTCGTTCTATCCATTGAACTATGGCGAGGATCATCGGGAGCATTGTAAGTGGCTGAA
>JAIFMT010000229.1 GCA_020048295.1 Rhodoferax sp. | reverse complement strand
CACTGATCTAGAGAGGTGTTGTTGTGAGTATTAACGCAACATTCTTTGCGCAGATGGTGGTGTTTTTTCTGTTGGTGATGTTCACGATGAAGTTCGTGTGGCCACCAATCGCAAAGGCACTAGACGAACGCGCAACGAAAATCGCTGACGGTCTCGCTGCCGCTGACAAAGCCAAATCCGAGCTCTCATCCGCCAACAAGCGCGTTGAGACCGAGTTGGCCAAGTCGCGTACCGAAACCACGGCCCGATTGGCCGATGCCGAGCGCCGCGCCCTGACCATCATCGAAGAAGCCAAGGCCAAAGCGGTTGACGAAGGTAACAAGATTGTTGCCGCCGCCAAGCTTGAAGCTGACCAGCAAACTGTCAAAGCCCGTGAAACGCTGCGTGAGCAAGTGGCGGCACTGGCGGTTAAGGGTGCTGAGCAGATTCTTCGCAAGGAAGTCAACGCTGCTGTTCATGCCGATTTGCTCAATCGTTTGAAGACTGAGCTTTAAGGGGACATCATGGCTGAACTTGCCACTATTGCCCGCCCTTACGCTGAAGCTCTGTTCAAAGCATGCGCGGCTGATCCGCAAGCTGCATCTGGCTGGCTCAATGAGCTGGCGGATGTAGCATCCGAGCCCCAGTTGCTGCAGTTTGCGCACAGTCCAAATGCGACAACCGATCAGATTGTTGGTGTCATCAGTGGTGTTGTGAAAACACCGTTGGATGCCTACGCGCAAAACTTCCTGCAGCTTGTTGTTGCCAACAAACGCCTGGCTTTCCTGCCTGAAATTGCCTCGCAATTTCGTGCGCTGGCCAACGCCAAGGGTGGCTCGCTTGATGCGGTTGTTTACAGTGCCTTCCCGATCGAAGGTGCAGCCCTGGCTGAAACGGCCCAGTTGCTGGAAAAACGTTTTGGGCGCAAGCTCAACATGGTGGTTGCCTTGCAGCCTGAATTGATCGGCGGCATTCGGGTGGTTGTGGGTGACGAAGTTCTTGACACATCCGTCAAGGCCCGTTTGGAACAAATGAAAGTGGCTTTAACGGCTTGAGGCTTCGTCTCAGTCCGTCGGCCCATTTAATGAAAGAAGGAAAGAGTCATGCAACTCAATCCCGCAGAAATCTCTGAATTGATCAAGAGCCGTATTGAGGGTTTGTCCGCCAGTGCCGACATCCGCAATCAGGGTACGGTCGTTTCCGTGACCGACGGCATTTGCCGTATTCATGGTCTGTCTGATGTGATGCAGGGCGAAATGCTCGAATTCCCGGCGGGCTCTGATGGGCAACCCACCTATGGTCTTGCGTTGAACCTTGAGCGTGACTCGGTCGGCTCCGTGATTTTGGGTGAATACGAGCACATCTCTGAAGGCGATACGGTCAAGTGCACCGGCCGCATTCTTGAAGTGCCGGTGGGACCCGAACTTAAAGGTCGCGTGGTCAACGCGCTGGGACAGCCCATCGACGGCAAAGGTCCCATCAACGCCAAGATGACTGATGTGATCGAAAAGGTCGCTCCCGGTGTGATCGCCCGCCAATCGGTTGACCAACCCATGCAAACCGGCTTGAAGTCCATCGACTCGATGGTGCCGGTTGGCCGTGGACAGCGTGAGTTGATCATCGGCGATCGCCAGACTGGTAAGACTGCAGTGGCAATTGATGCCATCATCAACCAACGTGGTCAGAACATGACCTGCGTTTACGTCGCCATTGGCCAAAAGGCCTCCAGCGTCAAGAACGTGGTGCGTTCACTGGAGCAAGCTGGCGCGATGGAATACACCATCGTTGTGGCTGCAACGGCCTCTGAGTCTGCTGCCATGCAGTATGTGGCGGCCTATTCGGGTTGCACGATGGGTGAGTATTTCCGTGATCGCGGTGAAGACGCGTTGATCGTTTATGACGATTTGTCCAAGCAAGCCGTGGCGTATCGCCAGGTATCGCTGCTGTTACGCCGCCCACCCGGTCGCGAAGCCTATCCCGGCGATGTGTTCTACCTGCACAGTCGCCTTTTGGAGCGCGCCGCTCGCGTCAATGCCAATTACGTTGAAGCGTTCACCAAGGGCGAAGTCAAGGGAAAAACCGGCTCGTTGACGGCTTTGCCGATCATCGAAACACAAGCCGGCGACGTGTCCGCTTTTGTGCCTACCAATGTGATTTCCATCACTGACGGTCAGATCTTCCTGGAAACCAGCCTGTTCAACGCCGGTATCCGCCCCGCCATTAACGCGGGTATCTCGGTGTCCCGGGTCGGTGGTGCTGCGCAGACCAAGCTGGTCAAGGCTTTGTCCGGCGGTATTCGTACCGACTTGGCCCAATACCGCGAACTCGCCGCTTTTGCGCAGTTTGCCTCCGACCTCGACGAGGCGACACGCAAGCAACTCGACCGCGGTGCCCGCGTCACGGAATTGCTCAAGCAGGCGCAATACAGCCCCTTGTCGATCTCGTTAATGGGTGCCACGCTGTTTGCCGTCAACAAAGGTTTCCTGGATGACATTCCTGTCAATAAGGTGCTGGCGTTTGAGCACGGCTTGCATGCCTACCTGAAAGACAAGAACGCAGCTCTTTTGGCCAAGCTTGAAGCCGCCCGCGCGATGGACAAGGAAGCCGAGGCTGAGTTGACCAGTGCCGTTGCCGCCTTCAAAAAGACGTTTGCTTAAAGTCACCTCGCACTCGACAAGGAGACTTCTATGGCAACCGGCAAGGAAATACGCGGCAAAATCAAGAACTTCGAAAGCACGAAGAAGATCACCAAGGCCATGGAGATGATATCTGTCTCCAAAATGCGTAAAGCCCAGGACCGCATGCGTGCTGCCCGTCCCTACACTGACAAGGTGCGCAACATTGCTGCGCGCCTGGGTCAGGCTAACCCAGAATATGTCCACGCTTTCATGAAGCCCAACGAGTCCAAAGTCGTTGGCATGATTGTGGTGACCACCGACAAGGGTTTGTGTGGGGGGCTCAACACCAACGTGTTGCGCAGCGTCACTAACAAGCTACGGGATGTGCAGCTGGCTGGCATGAGCGCGCAGACCGTCGCGATTGGTAATAAGGGATTGGGTTTTCTCAATCGTATCAGTGCCAAGGTGGTGGCGCATGTGACCCAACTCGGTGACCGCCCGCATCTTGAGCGGCTGATCGGCCCCGTCAAGGTGTTGCTCGATGCTTATGCGAACGGTGAAGTCAACGCGGTGTTTCTGTCCTACACACGGTTTATCAACACGATGAAGCAAGAAGTGGTGATGGAGCAGTTGTTGCCCTTGTCTGCGGTGCAGATGCAAGAGCAGGCGCGCGCCAGCGAAGCGGTATCGGGCAGCAAGCATGGCTGGGACTACATTTACGAACCGGACGCACAATCGGTAATCGATGACCTGCTGGTACGCTATGTTGAGGCACTGGTCTTCCAGGCAGTGGCCGAAAACATGGCTTCTGAACATGCCGCACGCATGGTTGCCATGAAGGCTGCCACCGATAACGCCGGCAATGTGATTGGCGAGCTGAAGCTGGTCTATAACAAAACCCGTCAGGCTGCCATTACCAAAGAGTTGTCGGAAATCGTCTCTGGCGCTGCCGCGATCGCTGCCTGATCAATCCGCTAGCGAATTAGCAAGATACAAATTTATGGAGCAAAACCAAATGGCTCAAGAAACCACAAATACGAACGTTAGCGTTCAGGGCAAGATTGTCCAGTGTATTGGCGCTGTGGTTGACGTGGAGTTTCCGCGTCAACACATGCCGCACATTTATGATGCACTCAAGCTTGATGGATCAACCTTGACACTCGAAGTGCAGCAGCAACTGGGCGACGGCATTGTTCGGACCATTGCGTTGGGCTCCAGTGACGGCTTGCGCCGTGGGTTGATGGTCTCCAACACGGGCAAACCGATTTCGGTGCCTGTGGGGACCGCGACGCTGGGGCGCATCATGGACGTGCTGGGTGCACCGATTGACGAGCGTGGCCCAGTCAATGCCACGATGCATTCTTCGATTCACCGCAAAGCCCCGGTCTATGACGAGTTGAGCCCTTCACAGGAGTTGCTGGAAACCGGCATCAAGGTGATTGACCTGGTTTGCCCGTTCGCCAAGGGCGGCAAGGTCGGCTTGTTTGGTGGTGCCGGCGTGGGCAAGACCGTCAACATGATGGAACTGATCAACAACATTGCCAAGGCACACAGCGGTTTGTCGGTGTTTGCTGGTGTGGGCGAGCGCACCCGCGAAGGCAATGACTTCTATCACGAGATGGCAGATTCCGGCGTGGTCAACCTTGAGAAGCTCGAAGAGTCTAAAGTGGCCATGGTCTATGGCCAGATGAATGAGCCACCCGGCAATCGTCTGCGTGTCGCTTTGACGGGACTGACCATTGCCGAGTCGTTCCGTGACGAAGGCCGCGATGTGCTGTTCTTCGTGGACAACATCTACCGCTACACGCTGGCAGGTACCGAGGTGTCCGCGCTGTTGGGCCGTATGCCATCCGCAGTGGGCTACCAGCCAACGCTCGCCGAGGAAATGGGCCGCCTGCAAGAGCGCATTACTTCCACCAAAGTGGGCTCGATTACTTCCATTCAGGCTGTTTACGTCCCGGCCGATGACTTGACTGACCCCTCGCCTGCAACCACATTTGCCCACCTGGACTCCACTGTGGTGCTGAGCCGTGACATCGCTTCCCTGGGTATCTACCCGGCGGTTGACCCACTGGATTCCACCAGCCGTCAGCTTGATCCCAATGTGGTGGGTCTGGACCATTATGAGACTGCTCGTGCTGTGCAAGGCACTCTGCAGCGCTACAAGGAGTTGCGCGACATCATTGCCATTTTGGGCATGGATGAGTTGGCCCCTGAAGACAAATTGACTGTTGCCCGCGCGCGCAAGATTCAACGGTTTCTGTCGCAACCTTTCCACGTGGCTGAAGTTTTCACAGGTTCGCCGGGCAAGTATGTGTCGCTGGCAGAAACCATTCGCGGCTTCAAGATGATTGTGGCTGGCGAATGTGACCACTTGCCCGAGCAGGCCTTTTACATGGTCGGCACGATCGACGAAGCGTTTGAAAAAGCCAAGAAGATCTGAGCCGTCATTCACTGTTGAAAGAGTGACACTATGAACACCATCCACGTTGATGTGGTCAGCGCCGAAGAGTCTATCTTCACGGGTCAGGCGCGCTTTGTTGCCTTGCCTGGTGAGGCTGGCGAGTTGGGTATTTACCCGCGCCACACACCCCTGATTACTCGTATCAAGGCAGGTTCTGTGCGAATTGAGATGGCCGATGGCGGCGAGGAGTTTGTCTTCGTTGCAGGTGGCATTCTTGAAGTACAGCCCAACAGCGTTACCGTTTTGTCGGACACCGCGATTCGCGGTAAAGACCTCGATGACGAGAAGGCCAATGCGTCAAAACTCGCGGCAGAAGAGGCGGTCAAAAATGCCAAGTCGGATATTGATTTGGCCAAGGCTTCGTCAGAATTGGCGATCATGGCCGCTCAAATTTCTGCCTTGCGCAAGTACCGCGGAAAAAAATAGCCAACAGCTGCTGCATTGGTCTGAAAAGTCAATGTTGTGCTCGACTGAAACCAAGCCCGCCGTTGCGGGCTTTTTTACGGCCTAAAGATCGTGTTGAAGCACATTAGGCACTTAACCTGGCAGTTGGGCAAATCACTCTGATACATAATTGTCAATTCATATCGACGCAGTCGGTGGTTCGGGTGTTTGGTTGTTTTCATCGGCATTTGTGAATTTTCTATCGCCTTTCTGCGCTACGCCAACACTGTCATATTCATGCTAGACCATTACGCCGTTTTGGGGTTACCCAGTTCAGCCACTCTGGCCGAAATCAAGAAAGCGTTTCGTCAGCAAGCCTCTCAGCATCATCCGGATCGTAACGCTGCAGCAGAGGCGCCGGCGCGCTTTCGGCGGGTGCAGGAAGCCTACGACGTGCTCTCCGATCCGATCAGGCGCCAGGCCTTTGATGACAATCGCAACCGCAATTTACTTGACAGTCCGATCGACACTGCAAGCGCCATCTGGCGCGAATATTTTGGCCGACTCATTTGACGGCCGTCTGACCCAAAGGAGTGCCACCATGAGCATGTCAGCTTTTTTTCGCGCATTGCGTGCGTCATATCAATCCGAAATTGACGACCTGAGCTTTGATTCTGAGGGCAAGGACGTTTTGCGAAAGCGCTTGATGGAAAAGCGCAGCCAGATTTCGTTCCTGAGCCAAATGATGGAGAGCAACCCTGAAATGGTGGCTGTGGTCCTGCACGGGGGCTTTCACTTTGAATTGCCGGCTGTCATGGAGCAACTGCTGACACTGGAGCCTGACGAGTTTCCAGACTGGCATAGCCTGGCCGATGCCGTGCAACTGACACCGTGGGCCCAGGACTTGGCCAACACGTTTCTGAAAGAACCGCAAGGCGAGTGGTTCATGACCGTGACTGCCGCGCTGGAGTACCTTTATCAACGTCAGCCCATGGGTCATCAGGACAGTGGCAATCCCAATGAGGGGGCCCCCCATGGCGAAAATGACGCCCGAGCAGGCATCCGTCACCTTGATCACGGTCACGATTTTGACGCGGATGACGAGAGCCATTTGCAGCCAGAACACGAAGCCGACGAGGCCAGTGCGCAATGGCTGGAACATCAGGGCTTTGACCGCAAGACTTGACCCCCGTTGCAACGTTGCAGCGGCATCATCCAAGGGAGCTTATCGCGCTATGAACCATCTTGCTTTGATTGAAAAGACACAATCGCTGATTGCTGCGGGCGACATTGTTGGCGCTGAATCGGCGCTGGCTGAGTTGGCCGACAGCGAAGGCGATGGTGCGCTGATGGAGGTGCTGGAACAGTTGCCGCCCAAAGATGTCCTGGCTGTCATCCGCGAATACGACAACTCCAAGGCTTCGATCGTCAGTCTTGCGCTCACACCCCAGCAGTTTGCCCGTGCTGTGGTCATTGAAAAGCAATACCGAGACATGACGCGCAGCCACCTGCGTGGCATGATGAACGCCGTTATATTTCGAGACGACGCCGAGGCCATTGAATTTATTGCCGCCATCGGCGACCTGGAGGGCGGCAGCGAGGCACTTGCAAACTATTTTGAGGAAAAATGGAGCCGCATCGAGGCTTTTGCGCGAAACGCGAGTTTTGATGCCTCGGATGACGACGGCGAGCTGATCTCCGAGGAAGATTTGCGCGCCAATGCGTGGGCCCGCCCGCGCATTGAATTGGACGACATCGCCGACCAGGACTGGATGCAATTGGCCTGGCTGCTTCGCTACGAGTTGCCTGATCTTTTCATTGAAATGCTGCTGGTGCTGCGGGCCAAGGCGCGTGCCTTTGATCTGGGACTTGAGAACGACGAACTCCCTGAGGACGATGGCAGGGTTGAAACACGTGATACCGATCTTGGCAAGGCCACCCCAGCCGCGCTGGAATCCGATGAAGAATCGGCCATTTGAGTCACCCATCTGACCCTCTGGCACACTCATGTCACACAGCGCCCCGGTTTCAGATGCCAATGCCGTTTCGCACTTTGATGCGCGACCATTTTTTGAAAAAGTGCTGGTCTATGGGGTACAGCACGGCATCATCGACCAAGCCAAACTGGCTTCCATCACTGAGGAAGCCCCCCGTGGCATAGTGCAAATCGCACGCTACTTTGGTACCGAATTCTTGCGCCCTGAACTGGAAACTGCACGCGTGCGGTTGGTAAATCTAGTCAGCCTGCACCTCCAGGTTGCCAGTGGTGGCGATCTGCGTCGCGCTGCGGGTGTGCTGCGCGATCATTCCTTCCTGTCGCGATCAAAAGCCGGTGCCGACCTGCTCAAGGCCCTGATCATGATGCCGCAGAGTACTCATTTTGGAATGAGCGAACGCGGTCTCTTTTCTGATCGCCATATCCCGCAGTTGGCGCGTTGGACGCTGGCAAGTTTCTCTGAGTACCAGGAAGAGTTCACCACGCGCCAACGGGTAACCCAGGTGGTGGATGCGGCACTCTGGCTGGCTGACCATTTGGGGGTCAGTGCCGACGAACTCCAAGATGCTGAACCCGATGCCGAAGCGGTCATCCGAACCGCGTTGCTGGTGCTTGCCAATCATCGCAAGGCCCTGCCTGACTGGGTGGCGTTTGAAAAAATGATGTTGGCTCTGCGCAAGAAAGACCCCGCCAGCGTTGCCTCCAGCCTGTCGCTGCCCAAAGCGTTACCTGAGGTGTTTGCCGCCTCAGTGGAGGCGGTCCGCCAGTCCGTTTTAGGTGATTTGCCACGCTTGCTCGATAGCCGGCTCAGCATCAGAAAGCTGTTTGATCAAACACCCTCATTCATGGGTCGCTATTTTTGGATCGAAGACAGCATGAGCGAGGTCAGCGAACACGATCGTGCTCGTTCAGCCAAATGGGAAAAACTGATCAACGGGCACGGCGATGACAGCACGCTGCTAACCCGGTTTGTGTGTGTCGCGGCATCGTCCACGCCCAAAAACCTGCTGAGCGAAAAAGCCGCCCTGAGCCTGATCCGCAAAGTGCGCAAAAATGGGCTGGAGAGTGGTCTTGTTTTAAGCTACATCCAAGCCCATGCACCGGAACAGCACCAAGCTGATTACGCCGACCTTTGGCTCGACTTCATGGCAGAAGCCCAGCCCATACTCTTGAGTGACCACGATCAGAAAACTGGCGAGGCACTGGCCTTGCTACGGCGCGAGTGCAATGTTGTTTAGTGGTACCGCAAGTCATCATACTGCCCGGTTTCCAAACAGCAGTGACAGTTCACGGTCCATCAAGTCAGCATCCCCGGTATTGAGCTCAAGCAGGCGGCGTAGGCGTGTCAGGCTGTTGAGGTCAATGTGTTCACACTTCATGCCGACATGGCTGCCTTCGAGGTGGACAATTTTTCCGCTCATCTCGATCACATCACCGTCTTCTGTCAGCGGTAGTACCAAGCGGCATGGCTCCTGCAGTTGCAGGTCGATCGGGTAAGCCGTTTGAACCAGTGCCCCTTTGAGGGCAATATCGAGAAGCGTCACATCCAGCGTCTGTTGCGCCAGGTGCAAAGACACAGCAGCGCTAAATGGCACGCGTGAAAAAATCCGGTGTCTCTCAGAGGGAATGGTGTTCATGATGTTTTATCTTTCAACAAATGGCTCAGAATTGCTTGGAGATTCCTTGCACGGATGATACGTTGCGGCTCTAGGCCAAGCAGAAAAAATGCTGAAGCGATCGGGTTAGAATCCACCGCTTCGGAAGCGTGGCAGAGTGGTCGATTGCACCGGTCTTGAAAACCGGCAACGTTTTGCGACGTTCGTGAGTTCGAATCTCACCGCTTCCGCC
>JAIFMT010000079.1 GCA_020048295.1 Rhodoferax sp. | reverse complement strand
AGGCTCGAAAGAAAGCCTCAAAAGCTTCCAGCCCACCGGCAGATGCGCCCATGCCCACAATGGGAAAGGGCGCCGCGCAGTTGACGCGGTCGTCAGTCACGGCAGTGGGCAGGCTTGGTGTTTGCTGCCCTCGCAGTTTTCGCAAGGGATCACCTTTCAGTGTTGGGACGAATCTAGGTTGTCATGCTACGCCTGTTCTCAGGGTTAGCGCCATTGGGACGACCGCGACTGAAAAAAAACAGTTGCCACAGGGCACCCTGCCCAGCGCCACGAATGGGTCTTGACTGGCGCTGCTCTGGGCAACCGGTAACCTGACTGTCGTGGCGCACGGCAATGGGTCTGAAGCGAACGCGGACAAACGCCCGCCGATGCCCTGAGGATCGTCGAGCCCAAGTTGCCGCAAAAATCGGCCAGGATGGCGCCAGCGGACGGGATGGCCGCGCGAACACCAGCACGAATTCACGCACCACGCAGCGGCTGGAGCAGGTCCGACAAGCCGTTGTGGTCAATCTCGTGCATCAGCGCCAGCAACCGGCCAAGCTCGCCCTTGGGCACGCCCTGGCGCACAAACCAGGTCAGGTAATAGCCCGGCAGGTCGGCAATCAGGCGGCCTTTGTACTTGCCAAACGGCATGCTGCGCGTCACCAGCAGTTGCAGGTCTTCGGGGTTCATTCAGCCACCAGCGCGTTTGACCTTGTGACCCTGCGCCTGCAGCAGCGCCATGACGCGCTCGCAATGCTCGCCCTGCACTTCAATCACGCCGTCTTTCACCGTGCCGCCCGAGCCGCAGGCGGTTTTGAGCTGCTTGCCCAGCGCTTGCAAAGCGGCATCGTCCAGCGCCAGTCCTTTGACCAGGGTGACGCCTTTGCCGGCGCGCCCCTTGGTTTCACGCGACACGCGCACGATGCCATCTGACGCGGGCCGGGCTTGGGCGCTGCGGCATTGGCAGGCAGCAACCGGCTGGCGGCAGTCCGGGCACATGCGGCCGGCTTCCGTGCTATACACCAGGCCGGCACTGGAAAATTTGCTTTTCATCGTGATCATTGTGCATTTGTGTCTGAACACTGGCATCATAGCGACGCCTGCAATGGCATGGAGCTGACTGCAAAATACTCTTCTTACAATAGCTTTCATCGCATACGCCATAAGGGCTTGAGGCCTAAAACATCTATAACTCTCACCACAACATCGAAAGTACCCCACATGGCACGTCAAAGCACTTGGGCACCCAAAGTATTTGCACTGATCAAGGGTGGCAACAGCGCAGCGGCCATCGCCCAGATCAAGGTGGCGCCCACCGTGAAAGACCTGCAAGACCTGCGCAAGCTGCTGTCGGTGGCCAGATTGCTGCCGATGTTCCCAAACGTGGACGCTGCCACCAGTGACATGATTGCCGCGCTGTCTGCACCCCGACTGCACCGCGCCCCCTGACGCCGGCGCATCGTGTGCTTGGCGCGCCAGAACACGATGCGCTGATTCCATGACCTCGGTCAAACTGCCCGGTGCAACACCGGTCCTACAATTTCAGCGTGCGCAACCGGCCGCAAGGCCCGAGCGTGGCATCTGGCCTTTTCCATGTACGTCAACTTTCAATTCACGGAGACCCATCATGATCAGCAGTCAAGCACCCCGCTACTTCCAGTTCGCCCGCGCCGCCACCTTGGGTTTGTGTCTCGCTTTCGGCACGCATCTGGCCCAGGCGGCCGAACTCCCGGCTGCGCTGCAGGCCAAGGTTGTCAAATACCAGAAGCAGTTGGTCGAATGGGCCGCCAACCCATTGGTGATTTCGGCCACCAAGGAAGCCAATGCCAAAGGCGGTGTGCTGCCAGGCATGACCAACGCCAAGTGGAATGACCTGGACGACAAAGACCCGGCGGTGCTGACCACGTTGAACAGTCCAGTCGGTCAGCAGATTCACAAGTGGGAAGAGGACAAAAACCTCAACAAGCTGTTTTTGCGCGACCAAAAAGCCAACGTGATTGCCGGCAGCAGTAAAACCCTGCTGTTCAACAACGCCAGCCGCCCCGCCGCGATTCAGGCGTTGAAGGGGCAAGCCTGGGCCGACACCGAAGTCAAACCTGACCCCACCACCCAGATCAAGAGCGTCCAGGTGTCAACACCGGTGCTCGATGGTGGCCGCGCCATTGGCATCCTGCATGGCAGCGTGACTGCTGAGTGACTGCTGAATGGCGCGAGCTTGGCATGGGCTTTATCACCAACCTGAAAATAAGCACCCGTTTGCTGATGGGTTTTGGCGTGCTGCTGCTGCTGCTGCTGGCGCTGACGGGGGTTGCGGCCAATCGCATGGGCGTGGTCGATCATCAGCTCAAGCAGATCGTGGAAATCGATGCCCGCAAGCTGCGCCTGGCCATCGGCCTGCGCGACCTGGTGCGCGACCAGTCGGTGGCGATCCGGGATGTGGTGATGCAAGACGACCTGTCGTTCAAAAAGTCCGAACTCAAACGCATGAAGGACGTGGCCAAGCATTACGCGCAACTCCGCAGCGAACTGGCGAGCGCGTTTGCACAAGCCAGCATCACGCAGGCACTGCAGGGCCTGGTGCCGCTGGAAGTCGCCTTGAAAACCGGGCTGGATGCCGTCATCGAACAATCTCTGAACCAGGACCACGTCGCCGCCGGAGAGGCCGTGCGCAGCCAGTTCCGCCCGGCGCAACTGACGCTGGTGAGCGCGCTGGACAAGCTGATCGACACCATCGAGTCCGACTCGGCTCAGTCTGCGCAGGCGGCATCTGCCACTTATCGCATGGCTTTGGTCACGCTGTGGGGCCTGGGCGGCCTGGCGGTGGTGGTTGGGGCCATGATTGCCTACCTGACCATTCACAGCATCGTGCCCAGCCTGCGTGCGGCGGTGGTGGCGGCCGAGCGAATTGCGGCCAGCGACCTGACCGACCAGCACCTGCCAGCCACCGACGACGAACTGGGCCAACTGATGACCGCCATGACCCGCATGGCGCAGCAGCTCTCGGCGCACATGTCACTGGTGCATGAGTCTGCCAGCGCCATCCACCTGGCCAGCACTGAAATTGCCAGTGGCACCATGGATTTGTCAAATCGCACCGAAGATGCCGCCAGCAACCTGGTTAAAACCTCGCAAAGTGTGGACATCCTGACCGGCGTGGTGCAGCAAAGCACCGAAGCCGCCAGCCGCGCCAATCAGCTGGCGCTGGATGCCTCGGGCATGGCACAGCGCGGCGGCCTGGTGGTGTCAGAGGTGGTCAACACCATGCAGGACATCCACCGCAGCTCCAGGCAGATCAGCGACATCATCGGTGTGATTGACGGCATTGCCTTTCAGACCAATATCCTGGCGCTCAATGCCGCAGTGGAAGCGGCCCGCGCCGGCGAACAGGGTCGTGGTTTTGCCGTGGTGGCCACCGAGGTGCGGCATCTGGCCCAGCGCAGCGCACAGGCAGCGCGTGAAATCAAGGCACTGATCGAAGCCAGCGTTGGCAAAGTGGCAGCCGGCACCACGCTGGTTGACCGGGCGGGTGACGCGATGCATGACATTGTGAGCAGTGTGCAGCGGGTTTCCGAGGTGATTGCCAGCATCACCACCGCCTCCACCGAGCAGAACCGCGAAATTCAGGACATCAGCGATTCGATTCGGGCACTCGACCAGATGACGCAGCAAAACGCCGCGCTGGTGGAGCAAAGCGCGGCAGCGACTGAAAACCTCAAAGCCCAGGCCGAACGCCTGTCGCAAATGGTCAACGTCTTCAAATTGGCACAGGGCCAGGCACCGGCGCTGGGTTACCAGCCGCGTGCAACCCCCGCGTGACAGGGGTCAGGGCAGCAGGTCCAGCGCCTGCATGTAAGCGCCCTGCAGCATCAGATCGTCCCACTGCGTTGCTGGACTGCCGGGCAACAGCGCCAGGCGGCGCGCTTCGCTGGCCTCTTGGGGCTGCCACTGGCCCTTGAGCTGGGCTTCGGTCAGGCCGTTGATCAGTGCATCGAGTTCGGCACCGTCGCCCAGTGACTGGTTGCACAGCAGCACCAGGTCGCAACCCGCGTTCAGCGCCGCCACGCCGGCCTGCGTGACGCTTGCCGGCTGGCCGTCAATCACCCGCGCCCCGGCCATTGACAAATCGTCGCTGAACACGGCACCGGTGAACCTGAGCTGGCCACGCAGGATGTCGCCGAGCCATTTGCCTGAAAAACCGGCCGGGCGGGCATCGACCCTGGGGTAAATCACATGCGCCGGCATGACGCTGGCCAATGCCGTGCCCAGCCAGCGGTAGGGCGCGCCGTCGTCTTGCAGGATGGCTTTGAGGCTGCGCCTGTCCACCGGAATGTCGGTGTGCGAGTCGGCCTTGACGAAACCGTGCCCGGGAAAATGCTTGCCGCAGTTGGCCATGCCGCTCATCAGCAGGCCGTGCATCAGGCTTTTGGCCAGCAGGCTGACCACGCGGGCATCGGCATCAAAGGCGCGGTCGCCAATCACCGTGCTGTCGCCCCAATCGAGGTCCAGCACCGGGGTGAAACTCAAGTCAACACCACAGGCGCGCAACTCGGCCCCCAGCACATAGCCGCAGGCGGTGGCGGCTGCGGTGGCGCGCAGGGCACCCTCGCCGACACGGCCTTTGCCGTCGTTGCGCCACAGTTCGCCCAGCGCGCGCATCGGCGGCAGGTGGGTAAAGCCGTCGGTTTTGAAGCGCTGCACCCGGCCGCCTTCGTGATCGACACAGATCAGCAAGTCCTGGCGCACTTTTTTGATGCTGCGGCACAACGCCAGCAGCTGTTCGCGGTTTTGCCAGTTGCGGGCAAACAGGATCAGCCCACCCACCAGTGGGTGCTTCAGTCGCTGTTTGTCCACTTTGGACAGCCTCAAGCCAGCAATGTCAATGATCAGGGGGGCATGGAAGGTCATGGTGGTTACTTTTAATTAAATAGCTGGTGGCGCTTGCTGTATAAGGGCTAGAGCATGATTTCTTATAAATATTGTGCGGGCGAATGCCGCCCCTTAAGGCGGCGTGCGAGTCTCCACCACACAATAGCTCGCGGCGTAATCAGTCTCGTCGGTCACGCTGAGATGCGCGTGCAAGTCCCTGGCCGCAAACCAGACCTGCAAATCACCGTGCAGCACGATGGTCGGCTGACCGCTGGGCAGGTTGCCGATTTCGCAGGCGTGCCAGCGCATCGGCAGCGTCAGCCCCAGGCCAATGGCTTTGCTGAAGGCCTCCTTGGCGCTGAAGCGGGTGGCCAGAAAGCGCACTCCGCGCTCGGGCCAGCGCTGGCTGCGCGCCTGCCAGGTGGCCAGCTCGGCATCGGTGAGGATTTTTTGGGCAAAGCGCTCACCGTGGCGCGCCAGGCTGGCCCGGATGCGCCGGATGTCGCAAATGTCAGTGCCAATGCCGTAAATCATGGTCCCGCAGTGGTGTCACGGTCGGACGGTTGCCAAGGCAGATGGGTCAGCACAGGCGGCACGTGCTGGCCCTCAGCCCACCGCATACTGCAACTGCGTCGCTTGCCCGATGCAGCGCAGGTAATCCTTGACCGCTGCGTCATACCCCAGCTCCAGCGCGTCAGCCACCAGCGCGTGGCCGATCGACACCTCGCTGACACCGGGCACGCGGGCCAGAAAGGCGGTGAGGTTGTCGCGGTTGAGGTCATGGCCGGCATTCACACCCAGCCCGGCGGCCAGCGCGGCGTGTGCCGCCCGGGCAAAGCGCGCCAGTTGTGCGCTTTGCTGCGGCGTGCCCCAGGCGCTGGCAAACGGTTCGGTGTAGAGCTCGATGCGGTCAGCCCCGACGGCCTTGGCAGCGGCCATGGGCTCGGGTTCGCCGTCCATGAACAGGCTGACCCGCAGCCCCCAGGCGTGCGCCTGCGCGATCAGCGGGCGCAGGCGCTGCTCATCCTGCGGAAAACACCAGCCGTGGTCGCTGGTGAACTGGCCATGCCCATCGGGCACAAAGGTCACCTGATGCACTGGCAGCTGTTGCGCCACCAGCGCGCCCACCACGTCCATCAGGTTGTGGACCGGGTTGCCTTCGATGTTGAATTCGCGATCAGGCCAGGCTTGCATCAGACGGGCGAGCTCGGGCACGTCGTCGGCACGGATGTGCCGCTCGTCGGGCCGCGGATGCACCGTGATGCCATTGGCCCCCGCTTGCAGGCACAGCGTGGCCGCGCGCGTCAGGCTGGGAATGCCCAGGTGACGCGTGTTGCGCACGGTAGCGACCTTGTTCAGGTTGACGGAAAGGGCGGTGGTGTGGGTCATGGTGAATTTCTCAGCAGTGGGGCATGGCAGCCAGGCCTTGCAGGCCAAAGCGCTGGCGCTGGCTTGCAAATTTACAGGGACTGCAGGTCAATCATCACTTGCCGGGTGCGCAATGCAGTCACCCCGCAATGGTAATTCAGCAGCGTGCGCAATTGCGGCTTGAGCCCGCTGGCAACGCCGGCGCAGGCACGCAATATCGCGGTAAACGGTGTGCGCTCGCCCAGCACCTGTTGCAACGCCGTCCATTGCGCGCCGCTCAGGCTGGCGCGGTCGCTGTCATTGGTCTGGCGCAAACCGCCCTCGGGCACCAGGCTGTAGGGCGCGTCGGGGTGCAGCGCCAGCAGCGTCATGGTTTGCGCATCCAGCAGTGGCAACAGGCCAATTTCGCGCAGCAGCAGCAGCTCAAACGCGCGCAAGGCCGACTCTAACGCCTCGCCGTGTTCGCTGGCAATCACCTGCACTGCGCTGGCGTACACGTCAAACAGCAGCGGGTGCGGGTCTTCGCGTGCCAGCAATTTCAGCAGCAACTCGTTGAGGTAATAGCCCGACATCAGCGCGTCGCCGCTGGGCATGACGTGGCCACCCTGCCATTCGGCGGCTTTGAGCGTCTTGATTTCACCGTCGCCGCCAAACGCCAGGTGCAACGGCTGCAGCGGCAGCAAGATGGGACGAAAGCTCGAGCTTGGCCGCTTGACCCCCTTGGCGACCAGCGCCAGGCGGCCATGGTGGCGCGTGAACACCTCCAGAATCAGGCTCGACTCGCTCCAGTCGTAGCGGTGCAGCACATAAGCGGGCTCATTGCTGACGCGGTGCGCAGCCATGTTTTCAGCTTATGCCGGGGCCAGCCGCGCAGCCAGCCAGCTGTCAGCGGTAAAACGCTTCAACTTTGCCCTTGAGCTTGATCAGCAACGGGTTGCCTTTGCGATCGCGCGTTTTGCCGGCGGGCACTTTCACCCAGCCTTCGCTGATGCAGTATTCCTCAACATTGGTGAGTTCCTTGTCGCCCAGGCGAATGCCGATGTCGTGCTCAAACACGGCCGCCACATGGTGTGGACTGCGTGGGTCGGCTGACAAGTGGTCGGGCAAGGCAGGCGGTGCCGGTGGTGTTGGCGGTGCTGCCGTTTCAGTGGGTTCGGTCATGGGTCTTCTTTTCGATCAATGGAGATGAGCGTTGATTTTCCTGCATCCAGCATCGTGTTCAGACGCCCAACTGCCTCAAATTTTCAAATGGGATGCAAGCGAGCCATCGATCCATTCGACATCTCAGATTGAATCTGGCATGTTGAACCCATCCGCTTTCGTCTTCTGCAACCGACCCAAATCGGCCCTTCAGCAAAATGAAAGGCAGCGTTCGGTTTTGATCCCGGGTGTTGAAACCCCGGACTTGATCCGGGGACGGGATGACAGCCGATGTTTTTCATCGTTAAGGGCAGCTCAGTGTCATTTTTCAGAGTTCACTAGACTAATGCAATTACCCATTCAGAGATAGGAACAAGGATGATCACGCCGATCTGCCCGCAGTGCAAAAAGGTCATCGAGCCCGATGACATCAATGTTGCAAAGGACATTGCCTATTGCCGTGCGTGTGAGAAAGTCTGCACGCTTTCTGAAATCACACAGGATATTGGCCTTGATGGCACGATCGACTTGATGCGGCCGCCAAAGGGCGCCTGGTACGAGAGTGCGCCAGAGGGAACGAGGATCGGTGCATCCCATCGCTCGTTGGTCACGGCCCTTGGGCTGCTGGCCGTTTCCTTGTTTTGGAACGGCATCGTATCGGTATTCGTCCTCCTCAATATCGCCAATACATTGAACCTGATCGGCATCGGGCTTCCAGAATGGCTGCCCGTGGGAAACAGCGAGTCCTCCATGGGCTATGGCATGACGCTGTTTCTCTGGGTCTTTCTGACACCCTTTATCGCCATTGGAACAACCATGGTGCTTGGTTTTCTGATGGCTCTGTTTGGGAAGGAAGAGGTGATTCTGAGTCACCACTCTGGAAAGGTTTTCGTTGGCATCGGCGCGCTTGGGTGGACGCGGCGGTTTGATGGCAAGACTATCAGCTCAGTCCGCCTGGTCACGAAAAACTGGCGCGACAGCGATGGCGATGCGCAATCCAAAAGCGAAATCGTCCTGACTCGGAACGACGGCAAGGAGATCAAGTTCGGAGGCTCTATGCCGAAGGAGCGGCGCAAGTTCGTCGCTGCAGCGCTGCAACAAACCCTCCGGTGCTGAAGCCGGCTCCTGATTTGAAGCGACCAGCGCTGTCATTTCACCAGACCGGTTGCCAAAGAGTGATTTCCACGGCCGACATAACAACCAAAAGGTATCTGATGCTGATTTCAAACTTCGATATGCTTTACCTGGCGTTCTGGTTGATTGCACTGATCCTGACATTGGGGTTAATGCTTCTTCAGCCCTTGAGGTACGAAATTTGCACTCGTGCCTATTGGGCGTTTTTGCTACAACCTTGGAAGCTATTGACCTTTGTTTTCGCTGCAAGCCTTGTTACCGTTGCTGCACCTTACTCTGGTGATCCAACCTGGGACTATACAAATTCGATCATCATCTCCTGTCTGACATTTGCTCTGGCCCCTTGGGCTGTTGGAGCTTTATTCCTGGCCTGCAGAAACAAGCAGTTCGACAGTCGCCTGTTTGTCGCAGTATGTCTATTCTTTGCACCATGCTGGGCTTATGACATTTACATTCTTGCCAGAGACCATATGTATCCAGCTACTTGGGTGTCAAATTTGTTTTTGTCTGGCCCCATCGTGGCATTGGCAGGTCTATTCTGGAATCTCTCGTGGCAGCAGGAATTGGGAACCCACTTTTCGTTTTCACGGCGTGCGTGGATGAACAGTGATGTCGCGCCGCTTCGAAGTGTTTTGATACCAGCACTGGTGATCGCGCTACCGGTCATTGCCTTGGTGGTGTGGTTCGTCATCGATGCGCAGTCCTTCGCAAAGTAACGTCACGAACGGTTGGGCGTTCGCGTGGACTCGAGGCAGTCAAGGCTTTGGACCATGACATGTGTATGAAGGAAAAGTTGGTGCCTGGAGGCATATTGGAGCCA
>JAIFMT010000121.1 GCA_020048295.1 Rhodoferax sp. | reverse complement strand
TTCACGCAGGCGGCCCTGGCTGATGAGATGCGCGCGTCCCACGCCGGGCAGCAGACCGCAGTGCAGCGCCGGGGTCAGCCACTGGCCGTCCAGCAGCACCGCAATGTTGCCGCGCGTGCATTCGGTCAGCTCGCCGCGCGGGTTGTACAGCAGCGTGTCAAACAGCGCCGGGTCGGTCGGTGCAAATGCCTCGTAGTGCGCGCGTCGAGTGGTTTTGTGGTGTGTGAATTCGCTGTTGAATGCTTCAAATGGTGTAGCTGCTAGCGTAAGCAGAACGGGCGCTTGAGGCCAATTTAATATAAATTTCTCGACCAGCGGTGTGCCGCTGGGATCGAGTTGCAGCCGCACCCGCCAGGCGTCGCTGTCAGCGCCTTGACTGGGCTGGGCCGGCTGGGCGCTGAGCAGTGCCTGCAGCGCTTCAAGGATGCGCCTCTCGTCAAACGGGTAGCCAAAATGTGCGGCCGAGCGCTGCAGCCGGGCCAGGTGCAAGTCGAGTAAATCAAACACACCGCCCTGCAGTCGCAGCGTTTCCAGCAAGTTGAAGGGCAGGGCGGCGCGCTCCAGAAAGAGGCGCTTGTGTTGCCATTCCTGCCATTCGGCTTGCGGCTGGGCATCGGCGGTGATGCCGCTGCCAATGCCGCAAGTGGCCTGTTGCCCCTTGAGCGTGACGCTGCGAATGGCCACGTTGAAGGTGGCGTGGCCGCCAGGGCGCAGCACACCAATGCAGCCGCAGTAAATGCCGCGTGGCTGCGGTTCCAGTGTGCGGATCAGCTGCATGGCGCGCACCTTGGGCGCGCCGGTGATCGAGCCGCACGGAAACAGCGCGGCAAACACCTCGGCCAGTGTGGTGCCAGGGCGGGTTTGCGCCGTCACGTCCGACACCATCTGGTGGACCGTGGGCAGGCTTTGCAGCGCAAACAGCGCGGGCACCCTGACCGTGTGCGGCAGTGCAATGCGCGACAGGTCGTTGCGCAGCAGGTCAACAATCATCACGTTCTCGGCACGTTCCTTGGGCGAGCTGCGCAATTGCCAGGCCAGCGCGGCGTCGTCGGCCGGGTTGCTGGCGCGCGCTGCCGTGCCTTTCATCGGCCGGGTCAGGATGTGCTTGCCGTCCCAGTCGAAAAACAGCTCGGGCGACACCGACAGCACTTGCTCAAAGCCGTTGTCGATGCATGCCGCGTAGCCGCCGGGCTGGGCGCGCTGCAGGCGGTCAAACAGCGCGGTGGCGCTGCCTTGCAGGTTGCCGTGCAACGGCGCGGTGTAGTTGACCTGGTAAATCTCGCCAGCGGCAATGGCCTGATGGATGCACGCCATCTGCGTGTCGAAATCAGTGCGCGTCAGGCTGTTGTGCCAGCTGATGCGGGTCTGCGGGTCGTCAGCGGCTGGATCTGGCCAAGGCAAAGCCGCCTCAAACACGCCAAACCAGGCCAGCGGGCCGTCTGCCGGGTGCGTTTGCAAGGCGGCATCAAAGGCGCTGGCGGCTTCATAACGCAGGTAGCCTACGCACCAAAAACCTTGCTGGGCAAACGCCTGCACTGCATCGAGCAGGGGTTTGACCTGCTCTGGCGACCGCGCCACCAGCGTGTGAACGGGTGCCGCAAACGCACAGCGCAGGGCCGCCGTGGCGGGCTGCCCTGGGCTGGCGCGCGGGTCGCAAAAATCAATTCGGATTTGCATGCGCGCTCAAGCCATCCGCAGTCAGCAGCAACACCCGGTCGGCACGCGCTGCAGCGGCTTGTGAATGGGTTACAAGAACCATCGCCGCGCCGTGGGCACGGGTCTGGCTGACCAGTGCGTCCATCACCCGCAGGGCGGTGCGCGGGTCGAGGTTGCCGGTGGGCTCGTCGGCCAGCAGCAGCATCGGGCGGTGAATCAGCGCCCGGGCGATCGCTACCCGCTGCAGTTGCCCGCCGCTGAGCTGCTGCGGTAGCCGGTCACCGAGTTCGCCCAGGCCAACTTGTTCAAGCATCGCCTGCACCCGCGCGTTGTCGTGCTGGCCCAGCAGCATCAGCGGCAGCGCCACGTTTTGCGCCACGCTCAGGTGCGGCAACACATGAAAGGCCTGAAACACAAAGCCGGTTTTCTCGCGCCGCAGCCGTGCCAGCGCGTCGTCACCGAGTCGGCTCAGGTCATGACCGTCGAGCCATACCGTGCCGTGGTTCCAGCTGTCCAGCCCCGCCATGCAGTTGAGCAGCGTGGATTTGCCCACGCCAGACTCGCCAATGATGGCGACAAATTCGCCGGCGGCGACGCGCAGTGAGACGTGGCTGAACACCGGCACCTCGCCGTAGCGCTTGCTCAGGTGCTCGATGATCAGGCTCATGCAGCAGCCCCCATGAAGGCATCGGCCAGCGTCAGCACTTGCTGCAGCGCATCGGGCGCATCGCAGGCCACCACGTGGCGCTCGGGCATGCTGCGCAGCCAGGTGATCTGGCGCTTGGCCAGCCCGCGCGTGGCAAAAATGCCCTTGTCGCGCAGCTGCGCCAGCGGCCATTGGCCGTCCAGCGCTTCCCAGCCCTGGCGGTAGCCGACGCAGCGCATGGCCGGCAGATCAGCGTGCAGGTCGCCACGCGAGCGCAAGGCCCGCACTTCATCGAGAAAACCACCGTTCAGCATGGCATCAAAGCGCTGCGCAATGCGCTGGTGCAGCCAGGCGCGGTCATGCGGCTCCAACGAGATCAGCAACGGGTGTATTGTCAAAAAGGTCAAGCTATTTTGGCCTGTAGCACTTACGGATATTGCGCTGGCAGCTCTGTTTTTAGAAGTATGAAAGTGCGATAGCGGCAGCCCGGTCAGGCGATACACCTCCAGCGCGCGGGCAATGCGCTGCGAATCGGCCGGGGCCAGCCGGGCGGCGGTGGCCGGGTCCACCTGCGCCAGTTCGGCGTGCAGCGCTGGCCAACCTTTGTGCGCGGCCTCTTGTTCAATCACCAGGCGCAGCGCCGGGCTGGCTGGGGGCATGTCGTCAAGCCCGTCTCGCAGCGCCTTGAAATACAGCATGGTGCCCCCCACCAGCAGTGGCAAGTTGCCGCGCGCGGTGATGGCGTGCAGCAGCACGCTTGCATCGCGCACAAATTCGGCTGCGCTGTAGGCGTGCAGCGGGTCACGGATGTTGATCAGATGGTGGGGTACGGCAGCCAGCTCGGCGGCGCTGGGCTTGGCGCTGCCGATGTCCATGCCGCGATACACCAGAGCTGAATCGACGCTGATGATCTCCACCGGGTAACGCTGCGCAATGGCCAGCGCCGCTGCCGTTTTGCCCGCTGCAGTCGGCCCGGCAATGGCCAAGTAGCGCGGCAACGGACTGGCTGGTGCCGGGCGCAGCAGTTTGGCAGTGGCAGCAATGGGTGTGAACGGCATCATGGTTGGGTTGGGAAATGGCTGCCGATGTTACGCAATCCACCTGTGGCCTGCCGGGAGTGCGCGCATTGTCACGGTGGCGGCTGCGGCGGCCGGTGTCTGGCCCAGCGGGCGTTGATGCGGCCAGATTTCATCAAAGTGACACACTGGGACACAACACTCCTGCCCTTTAACCTGTGGAGAAAACCTTGAAGAAAAGCCTGATTTCAATCGCTGTGAGTGTGCTGCTGGGCAGTTTTTTGAGCGGCTGCGGCGGCAGCGACGATGATGCGGTGGTGGTTGTGCCGGAAATCTCGGTGCCCAACCCTGCCAAGTTTTTCAACCGTGTTTCAACCTTTGCGGTGTGCAATCAGGTCGGTGCCTCGTGCGAGTCGGCCGATTCCACTGCAGCCGAAATCGTGGCTGCCAGCACTGACGGCATGACGCTGATCTACAGCAACAGTCCCAAGGGTGAGGTTGGCTTTGTTGACATCACCGATGTCAAGGCGCCCAAGGCCCTGGGTGCGTTGGCGATGGGTGGCGAGCCCACCTCGGTCACGGTGCTGGGCACTCAGGCGCTGGTGGCAGTCAACACCCGCACCGACTTTGTCAACGTCTCTGGCAAATTGGTGGTGGTGGACATTGCCACCCGCAAGGAAGTGGCCAGTATTGCGCTACCGGGCCAGCCGGACTCGGTGGCGGTCAGCAAAGATGGCAAGTTTATTGCCGTGGTGATCGAAAACGAGCGTGACGAAGATGTCAATGATGGTGCCCTTCCCCAATTGCCCGCTGGTAGCCTGGTGATTGTGGATGTGTCTGGGGCAGCCAGCACCTGGAAAACCCGCGTTGTGAGCCTGACCGGGCTGGACGGCATGCTTTACCCCACCGACCCCGAGCCGGAATACGTGGACATCAACGAGGCTAACGTCGCCGTGGTGACGCTGCAAGAAAACAATCACATTGCTCTTGTGGACCTGGCGACGGGCAAGGTCACCAAGCATTTCAGCGCCGGCAGTGTGAACTTGACGCAGGTTGACACCGTCGATCAAAAACCGCATCTGATCGAGCTGACGCAATCGCAATCCAGCCGCCTGCGTGAGCCCGATGGCGTGACGTGGATCTCCAAGACCCAGTTTGTCACCGCCAACGAGGGCGATCTGGATGGCGGTAGCCGCAGCTTCACCGTGTTCAACAGCGATGGCAGCGTGGCCTATGAAGCTGGCAATTCAGTGGAACACCTGGTCGCCAGTATTGGCCACACCAACGACAAACGTTCTGATGCCAAGGGTAACGAACCTGAAAACGCCGAGTTTGGCCGCTTCGAGGGCACCGACTACCTGTTTGTGGCGTCCGAGCGCTCCAGCGTGCTGGCGGTTTATGACCTCAGCAAAGCCAACACGCCCGCCTACAAGCAGGTGCTGCCAGCCGCTCTGGCTCCCGAAGGCGTGCTGGCCATTCCGTCGCGCAATCTGCTGATTGCAGCCAGCGAGAACGACGACCGCAGCATTCTGGCGCGTTCAAGTCTTAACATTTACCAGTACCAGACGGCTGCTGCCGCCTACCCCACGATCCAGTCAGTCAACCGTGCGGACGGCACGCCGATTCCGTGGGCTGCCTTGTCTGGCTTGGCGGCTGCCAGCACGGGCTCGCTGGTGTATGCGGTGGACGACAGCTTTTTTGGAGCCAATCGGGTGTTCGAGATCGACACGGCCAGTGCGCCCGCCAAGCTGCAAAAAGAAATCCGCATCACTGACCCCAACGGCAAGATCGCCGCGCTGGCGGCCACGCTGCCCGATACGGCCAGTGCCGACGCGTTCGATGACACCGACCTGAAAGCCATGGTCAACGCCGACGGCAGTGTCAACCTCGATCCCGAGGGCATCGCGGTGGCCAGCAGCGGTGGCTTCTGGGTGGCCTCCGAAGGCAGCGGCACCGTGGGTGATGCCGCTTACCCGGTCAAGACCGCCAACCTGATCTTCAAGCTCAGCGCCAGTGGTGTCATTGAAGACATCATTGCCCTGCCGGCAGATGTGAACGCCAAACAGCTGCGCTTTGGATTTGAGGGCGTGGCCGAGTCTGATGGCAAACTGGTGGTGGCTTTGCAGCGCGCCTGGAAGGGTGAGACCAAACCGCGCATCGGCGTGTATGACCTGAGCGCCAAGACTTGGCAGTTCATGTTCTACCCGCTGGACGTGGTCAGCTCGCCCAATGGCGGTTGGGTTGGCCTGTCAGACATCACGGCGCTGGGTAGCGGCCAGTTCATGCTGGTCGAGCGCGATAACCAGGGCGGGCCGGATGCACGCATCAAGCGCCTGTACCAGATTGACCTGACTGGTGTGGCTGACGGTGCCACGCTGACCAAAACCCTGATGCGCGACCTGCTGGGCGACCTGAAAGCGCCGGGTGGCAACGTGCCCGAGAAGATTGAAGGAGCGGCCCGCCTGGCTAACGGCAATGTGCTGATCGTCAACGACAACGACGGTGTCGATGACAACAGCGGCGAAGTGCAACTGATCAATCTGGGTAAATTGGGCAGCTGAGTTGATGCTGGCTGGTGATGCGTTGCCGGTGCGGCGCAAACCAGCCAACCGGGCTGACTGGCAGGGGCTGCTGGTCAGCTGTCAATCCGGTTGCATTTGACACGCCAGGTCAGCGCACCAGCGCCACGCCTTTGATTTGCGCGTACAGCGCCAGCCCTGGGGCAAGCTGCAGCGCCTGCGCCGAATACCGGCTGATGCGCGACAGCAGCCGCAGTGGCTGCGTGTCAGCGCCCAGGCGCAAGGCCACCAGCACCTGGCCCGCACCGTCGTCGGCCAGGTCCATCACGGTGGCGCTCAGGATGTTCAAGAGGCTGGTGTGTTGCGCCGGTTGCAACGCCAGGCTGACATCGCGCGCCTGGATGCGCAAGCGGACCCGCTTGCCAGGCGACGGGCTACTGCGCGTGGTTGGAATCAGCAGGCGGCCACCAGCAAACACCAGCGCGGTCAGTTGTTCGCTGGGTGTATCTGTGGCCACCGTCGCTTCAATCAGCGCGGCGGCGTTGTCACCCTGCGCCAGCGGCAGGTCCAGCCGTGTCAACAATTCGATCAGCGCGCCGCTGGCCTGCACCTGTCCGGCCTGCAGCAGCACCAGGTGGTCGGCCAGACGCGCGACTTCGTCTGCCGAATGGGTGACATACAGCACCGGGATGTCAAGTCGCTCGTGCAACTGTTCCAGCCAGGGCAGTATTTCGGCCTTGCGCTGCGCGTCGAGTGCAGCCAGCGGTTCGTCCATCAGCAGCACACGCGGACTGGTGGCCAGGGCGCGCGCCATCGCCACCCGCTGGCGCTCACCGCCCGATAACTCATGTGGCATGCGTGCCAGCAGGTGTCCGATGCCCAGCAGTTCCAGCGCATGGTCCCAGCCGTGATTGCGCTGCGCTGCCGGCGTGCGTTCAAACCCATAGCGGATGTTGGCCTGCACGCTCAGGTGGTCAAACAGGCTGGATTCCTGAAACACATAGCCCAGCGCGCGCTGGTGTACCGGCTTGAAGATACCTTGTGCGCTGTCTTGCCACACCTCATCGGCGACGCTGATGCGCCCTTGGGCGCGCGGCTCCAGGCCGGCCAGCACGCGCAGGCAGGTGGTTTTGCCCGAACCCGAGGGGCCAAACAACGCAGTCACACCCCGCCCGGGCAGGCTCAGATTCAGGTCCAGCATGAATCCAGCACGCTGCAGTCCGATGCGCAATTGCAAGTCGGTGCTCATGGCGTGCTGCGCTGGCGCGCCAGGTGGCGCTGGTTGTAGCTGTGCAGCGCCAGCAGCACGGCAAATGAAAACACCAGCATCACAGCCGCCAGGCGGTGCGCGTCGGCGTACTCTGCCGCTTCCACATGGTCGTAAATCTGCACCGATACCATCCGTGTCACGCCGGGAATGTTGCCGCCGACCATCAGCACGACGCCAAATTCACCCACGGTGTGGGCAAAGCTCATGATGATGCCGGTCACAAAGCCCGGCCGACATAGCGGCACGACGACGCTGAAAAATGTGTCAAGTGGCGAAGCACGCAGGGTGGCGGCCACCTCCAGCGGGCGATCACCCAGCGCCTCAAACGCGTTGTGCAGCGGCTGCACCATGAACGGCAGCGAATACAGCACCGATCCGGCCACCAGCCCGGCAAAGCTGAACGGCAGCACTCCCAAGCCCAGCGACTGCGTGAACTGGCCTACCGGGCCGTGCGGACCCATCGTGACCAGCAGGTAAAAACCCAGCACTGAGGGCGGCAGCACCAACGGCAGCGCCACCAGTGCGCCGACGGGTCTTTTCATCCAGTGACGGCTGCGCGCCAGCCACCAGGCCAGCGGCGTACCCAGCAGCAGCAGCAGTGCCGTGGTCAGCGTCGCGACCTTCAGCGTCAGGACCATGGCTTGCAGGTTATCGGCAGACAGCAGCATCAAATGGTGGCAGGGGTGGGTGGTGGATGAAAAGTGGCCTTACAGCGCGTAGCCGTAGGAGCGGATCAGGTCTTTGATGTTGGGGCTTTTCAGCAGCCTCATCAGCGCCTGCGCGGCTTCATTGCTGGCCGATTTTTGCATGAGCACCGCGTCCTGGCGGATCGGGTCGTACAGGTTTTGCGGCAGCACCCACATCGAGCCGCCTTTGAGCGCTCCGCCCTCCAGTACTTGCGACATGGCGACAAAGCCGACATCGGCGTTGCCGGTGGCGGCGAAGGTAAAGGTCTGGCCAATGCTTTCACCCTGCACCAGCTTCGGGGTCAGGGCAGCAGTCAGGCCGAGCCTGTCAATCACTTGCACGGTGGCAGCACCGTAGGGCGCCAGCTTGGGGTTGGCGTAAGCCACCTTGCCCAGGTCGGCTCCTCTCAAAACCTGGCCTTTGTGGTCCACCCGGCCCGCTTTGGCTGACCACAGCACGAGCTTGCCGGTGGCGTAGGTGAAACGGCTGCCAGGTTGGCCCAGGCCTTCTTTTTCCAGCTTTTCGGGGGTGGCGGTGTCGGCCGAAAGCAGCACGTCAAATGGCGCGCCGTTCTTGATTTGCGCGTACAGCTTGCCGGTGGCGCCCAGCGTGACCTTGATGGTATGGCCGGTGGTTTTTTCCAGTACCGCACCGATCGCCTTGATCGGCTCGGCAAAGTTGGCCGCCACCGCCACCTGGGCTTCGGCGGCAAAGGTGCTGACATGGGCCAGCACGGCCAACATGAGAATGGACAGGCTACGTGGGTTAGGGCGCATGGGGATGGCTCCGGGTTTCTGTATGGTGAAAGGAGTCGCGGGCTTGGATAAAAACAGAAAAACAGCCGCGTTGTTCCAAAATAGAATAACGAGTTTATCAAACCCGCCAATCCTCCCTTGCTCCACCCTGGCTTGGCCTGGTTGAATTTACTTGCTGGCCCTTCTGGCCTGAGCGAGTTGCCCCGATGGCTGTCGTCAGCTATTTCCTGCCAGCGGCCATTTTCCTGATCTGCTCTGGCGTGCCGCTCCAGACTTCATAAAAACCATCCTGCTGACGGGTTTGTAACCAAGTGTCCCAGCGCGTGCTGGCCAGCGCCGGTTCGGTCACCGCCAACGAGTCTTGTTCTACCCCCACACTCAGACTGCCCGCACCTTGGCCATTGGGCAGGGTCTTGGCGTGTTGGATGGTGGTTTGTACCCGCAGCAGCTCAGCCTGTGTCGGCGCGGGCAGGCGGTAAATCAGCCAGCGCCGCCCGGCGGGTGGCGGCTCCAGGCCCAGTGTGGACACCGAAGTCACCGACAGTTGCAGCGGCAGTTTTTTGTCAATGGGCTCAAACGCCCCCGCCTGCGCCGGCAGCAGTTTCACGATCAGCAGGGGCACGGCGCCGGCAGGGGGCACCAGACGAGCATCCACCTGCAAGGCCACCATGAATTCAGCCGGGTTGGCCACCAGCAGTTCGCTTTGCAGGCTCATCAGGCGTGGTAGCGAACGCAGGGGCACGCCGCCGCAAGCGCTCAGGGCAAGCAGCACAGCCAGCAGGGTGAGTTTG
>JAIFMT010000032.1 GCA_020048295.1 Rhodoferax sp. | reverse complement strand
TTTTAGTTTGATTTTTAACCCCATTGATTTGAATCCGGAGAGTAAATATGGCTGCAATTACCGCAAGCATGGTGGCTGAACTGCGTGGCAAGACCGACGCGCCGATGATGGAATGCAAACGCGCCCTGACCGAAGCCGAAGGCGACATGGCCAAGGCTGAAGAAATCTTGCGCGTCAAGCTCGGCAGCAAGGCCGGCAAGGCCGCTGGCCGCATCACCGCTGAAGGCGTGGTGGCTTACGCCTTTGACAACGGTGTGGGCGCGCTGCTTGAAGTGAACTGCGAAACCGACTTTGTGACCAAGAACGACAGCTTCCTGGCGCTGGCCAACGCAGCTGCTGCACTGATCGTCAAACACAACCCCGCTGACATTGCCGCGTTGGGCGCTTGCGAGTACAGCCAGGAAGGCTTTGGCCCGACGCTGGAAGACGCGCGCAAGGGTCTGATTGGCAAGATTGGCGAGAACATGAGCTTTCGCCGATTCAAGCGTTTTGCCAGCGGTGCCAAACTGGCTTCGTATCTGCACGGCACGCGCATTGGCGTGGTGGTCGAGTTTGAAGGCGATGACATCGCCGCCAAAGATGTGGCCATGCACGTGGCCGCCATGAAGCCTGTGGCCCTGTCAAGCGATGATGTGCCAGCTGAATTTGTAGCGCGTGAGCGCTCGGTAGCCACCGCCAAGGCCGCTGAAGACGCGGCCGTGGCCACCGCCGCTGGCAAACCGGTGCAATCGGCTGAAATCGTTGCCAAGCGCATCGAAGGCGGCGTGCAGAAATACCTCAAGGAAGTGTCTTTGCTGAACCAGGCGTTTGTTAAAAACGACAAGCAAACCGTCGAGCAAATGCTCAAGGCAGCTGGCAATACCGTCAAGGCGTTCACCCTGTATGTCGTGGGTGAAGGCATCGAGAAGAAAGTCGATGACTTTGCTGCCGAAGTTGCCGCTCAGGTGGCCGCTGCGCAACAAGCCAGCTGATACGCCAAGGTTATTACCCTCCATTGTCACTCTTCAGGAGCCTGCCATGACCCCCGCAAAACCTGCCTACAAGCGAATCCTGCTCAAGTTGTCCGGCGAAGCGCTGATGGGCGATGACAGCTTTGGCATTAACCGCAACACCATTGTGCGCATGGTCGATGAGATTGTGGGGGTGACTCACCTGGGGGTGCAGGTGGCCGTGGTGATTGGCGGCGGCAACATCTTCAGGGGCGTGGCCGGTGGCTCGGTCGGTATGGACCGGGCTACTGCCGACTACATGGGCATGCTGGCCACCGTCATGAATGCGCTGGCGCTGGGTGACACCATGAACAAGGCCGGCCTGATTGCCCGTGTCATGTCAGCCATTGCCATCGAGCAGGTGGTTGAGCCCTATGTGCGGCCCAAAGCGCTGCAATACCTCGAAGAAGGCAAAGTGGTGATTTTCGCCGCCGGCACCGGTAACCCGTTTTTTACCACCGATACCGCGGCTGCCCTGCGCGGTGCAGAAATCGGGGCCGAAATCGTGCTCAAAGCCACCAAGGTCGATGGTGTTTACACTGCCGATCCAAAAAAAGACCCCAGCGCCACACGCTACAGCAAAATCTCGTTTGACGATGCCATTTCGCAAAACCTCGGCATCATGGATGCCACGGCTTTTGCCTTGTGTCGCGATCAGAAGCTGCCTGTCAAGGTGTTTTCCATCTTCAAGCACGGCGCGCTCAAACGGGTGGTTCTGGGCGAAGATGAAGGCACGCTGGTTTATGCCTGATCGTGTCAAAATTTGTCTCTTTATGCGAGATTTTGGTGTGAAGATAGGAGAAATACATGCCAATCGTTGATGTCAAGAAAAACACCGAAGCCAAGATGGACCATTCCATTGAAGCTTTCAAACACAACCTGACAAAAATCCGCACCGGCCGCGCCAACCCGGCGATTCTTGAGACCGTGCATGTCGATTACTACGGCTCCATGGTGCCGATCAGCCAGGTGGCCAACCTGTCACTGCTGGACTCACGCACCGTCAGCGTGCAGCCCTGGGAAAAAGGCATGGGTTCCAAGATCGAAAAGGCTATTCGTGACAGCGACCTGGGTCTGAACCCGTCGTCCATGGGTGACTTGATCCGTGTGCCGATGCCGCCCATGTCCGAAGAGCGCCGCAAAGAACTGACCAAGGTGGTGCGGGGCGAGGGTGAAGGTGCCAAGATTGCCATCCGCAACTTGCGCCGTGATGCCAACGAGACCATCAAAAAGCTTGTCAAAGACAAATTGGCCTCTGAAGACGATCAAAAGCGCGCCGAGGCCGAGATTCAGAAGACCACCGACAGGCACATCGTGGCGATCGACCAGCTGGTGGCCGCCAAAGAACACGACATCATGGCGGTCTAGCCCGCGCATGACAGACCCAACGGTGCCACACCACATAGCCATCGTCATGGATGGCAATGGGCGGTGGGCCAACAAGCGTTTTTTGCCGCGCATTGCCGGGCATAAGCAGGGCGTGGATTCGCTCAAGCGCTGTGCCAAAGCCTGTGACGCCCGGGGCGTGCGTGTCTTGACGGTGTTTGCTTTTTCATCTGAAAACTGGCAGCGCCCGGCTGAAGAGGTCTCGGGTCTGATGGATTTGTTTGCTTTCGCCCTGGGGCGGGAGGTTGCTCAGCTGAAAAATGACGGCGTTCAATTGCGTTTCGTTGGCGAGCGCCAGGGTTTGTCAGCGCGTGTGTTGCGCGGCATTGTGGAAGCGGAGGCGGCCACTGCCGGCAACACCCGCCTAGTGCTCAATGTCTGTTTCAACTATGGTGGACGTTGGGATATTGTGCAGGCCGCAGCCCGCGTGGCGCAGTTGGGTCTGGCCATGACCGAGTCCCATATGAGTCAGGCGATGTCACTGGCGCATGTGCCGGACCCTGATCTGGTCATTCGCACCGGTGGCGAAATGCGCATCAGCAATTTTTTGCTGTGGCAATCGGCCTATTCAGAGCTTTTCTTCACCGATGTACTGTGGCCCGATTTTGATGAGGCGACCCTTGATCTGGCGATTGCGTCCTTCGCGCAGCGCGAGCGCCGTTTTGGCAAAACCTCTGACCAGCTTGATGGCAACGCCGAGTTACCTGCTGGCTTAACGGAATAAGCGATGCTCAAACAACGTGTGATCACGGCACTGCTGCTGCTGATGGTGCTGATACCGGCGCTGCTCTACGCCAACCCTGTGCCTTTCTTTGTGATTGCGCTGGTTTTCATAGCTGCCGCTGGCTGGGAATGGGCACGTCTGAATGGCAGTAGCGGTCTGCCAGCCTGGTTGGCGGGCGCCTTGTGTTTGCTGGCCTGTGCCTGGATGTGGTGGGCTGGCTGGGTGGCCGAGCCCCTGCCACGGCTGTGGCTGCTGGCGGGCAGTGTCTGGGTGCTGGCCAGTGCCTGGATTTTGCGCTCCGGTGTGTCGGCCTGGGCCGGCTATCCAAAGTCGCTGCGTATGACGCTGGGATTGATCGCGTTGTGCCTGACCTGGCTGGCAGTGGTGCAGGCCCGGCAAATTGGCATCAACTTTTTGTTTTCGGTGTTGCTGCTGGTCTGGGTGGCTGACATTGGGGCCTATTTTGCGGGCCGCGCGTTGGGCGGGCGCTTTAGCCGCAGCAAGCTGGCTGCCTCCATCAGCCCCGGCAAAAGCTGGGAAGGGGTGTGGGGTGGCATGTTGGGCGTGCTGTTGTTGGCGTTCGGTTGGCGTTATCTGGACGCAGCCAATGCCGCAGCGGTGCCGAGCCTCTACACCCATCTGGGTCAGAAAGGCCTGGTTTTTTTGCTGATTGCGGCCGTTTTTATGGCGGCCATGAGCGTGGTGGGTGATTTGATCGAATCCTTGGTCAAGCGCAGTGCCGGGGTCAAGGACAGCAGTGCCTTGCTGCCAGGCCATGGCGGCGTGCTCGACCGTATTGATGCCCTGTTGCCAACCTTGCCGCTGGCAATGATGCTGTACTCCTACTGAGACTGAACATGACTGACAACAACGGTGTGCACAAGCAACGTGTGGCCATTTTGGGCTCAACCGGCTCGATTGGTGTCAGCACGCTTGAAGTGATTGCCCGCCATCCTGAGCGTTTTGAGGTGTTTGCACTGAGCGCGGCCACCCAGGTGGACAAAATGCTGGCGCAATGCGTGCAGTTCAAGCCGGTTTTTGCCGTCATGGCCAGCCCCGAGCAGGCGCGCCTGCTGGCCGATAAATGTAAGCAAAATAGCCTTCAAACGCACGTCCTGTCTGCGCCAGAAGCTATAGACTTCATAGCCAGTCACGAGCAGGTTGACATCGTCATGGCGGCCATCGTGGGGGCGGCGGGTTTGTCATCCTGCCTGGCGGCGGCGCGTTCTGGCAAGCGGCTGCTGCTGGCCAACAAAGAGGCGCTGGTGGTGGGCGGTGACTTCTTTCTGCAAGCGGTGGCCACGGGCGGGGCCAAGTTGCTGCCCATCGACAGTGAGCATTCAGCCGTTTTCCAGTCGTTGCCGGATCACCCTGACCAATGGCCATCACAAATCGACAAAATCATTCTGACCGCCTCGGGCGGACCGTTTCGCCAGCGCGACCCGACCACGTTTGCCGCCATCACGCCAGAACAAGCCTGCGCGCACCCCAACTGGGTGATGGGCCGCAAAATTTCGGTTGATTCGGCCACCATGATGAACAAGGCGCTGGAGGTGATCGAGGCGCGCTATCTGTTTGGGGTACGGCCAGCGCAAATCGAGGTGGTGATCCACCCGCAAAGCGTGATTCATTCGATGGTGCAGTACCGCGACCATTCGGTGGTGGCGCAACTGGGTACGCCCGACATGAAAGTACCCATTGCCTACGGCTTGTCGTGGCCTGACCGGATTGCCTCGGGTGCCAGCGCGCTCGATTTCAGCGCCATGGCCGGCCTGACGTTCGAGGCCTTGCATTCGCACGGTCACGCCGAGCGTTTTCCTGGGTTGAAGCTGGCCTGGTCGGTGCTTGAGGCACCTGCGGGCAGTACCGCCGTGCTCAATGCCGCCAATGAAATCGCAGTAGCCCAATTTTTGGCAGGTGAGATTCGCTTTGATCAGATTCATGTGGTCAACATCGAGACGCTGTCCGTGGTGCTGCCTTCTGCGCCGGCATCGCTGGAAGACTTGCTAGCGCTCGATCAGGTGGCTCGGCAGGCGGCGCAGCAGGTGGTTGCGCGCATTCGCCGTTGACTTTTTTGAAGGCTGAACCCCTGTGCTGACACTGCCCGCCTTCATTCTGGCCATTTCTCTGCTGATTGCCATCCACGAGTACGGGCATTACCGCATGGCGCTGGCGTGTGGGGTCCAGGTGTTGCGGTTTTCAATTGGTTTTGGCAAGCCACTGCTGCGCTGGCAGTCCAAGTCTTCCAGCACCGAATTTGTGCTGGCGCTGTTTCCCTTGGGCGGGTATGTCAAGATGCTTGATGAGCGTGAAGGCCCGGTGGCACCTGAGTTGCGGCATCTGGCCTTCAACACCCAGCCGCTGCGCAGTCGCGCGCTGATTGTCGCTGCCGGGCCGGTGGCGAATCTGCTGCTGGCGGTGGTGCTTTACGCCGGTGTCAACTGGATGGGTGTCACGCTGCCTGCGGCGGTGCTGGCCCCCCCGGCCAGCGGCACAGTTGCCGCTGAGGCTGGCCTGCGCGGTGGGGACCGGGTGACGCGGGTGGCGCTGGGCAGCGATGCACCGCAGGACGTGCAGTCGTATGAAGACTTGCGCTGGGTGGTGACACGGGGCGCTTTGCAGGGTGAAGATGTGTTGCTGACTTTGACGCGCCAGGAGCAGGCCGGGCGCGATGTGTTGTTGAAGCTTTCGACTGTCCAGACCGCCGATGTCGATGCCAGCCTGTTTGCCAAAATTGGCCTGATGGGACCCTTCTCAAAGGCAGTGATTGGCGACATCATGCCCGACGGAGCAGCAGCCCAGGCAGGTTTGCGCAAAGGTGATGAGGTACTGGCAGTGGGCAGCCAGCCCATTACCGATGGTCAGCAACTGCGCCAGCTTATCCGCGACGCAGCAGTCAACGGGCGTGCTGCTGCCCAGACCTGGAACATCCTCCGCGATGGGCAAGCGCTTGAACTCGTGCTGACGCCGCAGGTGGTCGCCGAAGGTGGTAACACCATTGGCCGAATTGGTGCCTTTGTCGGCGCTGCGCCCGAGTTGACCGAAGTGCGCTATGGGCTTCTCGACGGTCTTTGGCGTGGCGTGCTGCAAACCTGGGATGTGTCTGCGCTGACCCTGCGGATGATGGGCAAGATGCTGATCGGTGAGGCCTCCGTCAAAAACCTCAGCGGCCCACTCACGATTGCCGATTACGCCGGCAAGTCAGCCGGTTTGGGCCTGACCCAATATCTGGTTTTCCTGGCCCTGATCAGTGTCAGCCTCGGCGTTTTGAACCTGCTGCCACTGCCGATTCTGGACGGTGGACACCTGATGTATTATCTTTGGGAGGCGGTTGCCGGCCGGCCCGTCCCGGATCGCTGGATGGATATCCTGCAACGCGGCGGCATGGCGCTGCTGGCTGTCATGATGGCCATTGCCCTATTCAACGATGTCACACGCTTGCTTGGCTGATGCCGGGTATGGGTATTTGCCGCTGAGATTTTTCACATTTATTCCCTGACTTTGGTCGTCTTGCAAGTTGTTACCTGTTTCTTCACGATTTTTTAATATGCATTTAAAACGCTTCCGCCTGAGCACGCTTTCTGCTCTGGTCTCGCTGGTCATGGTGTCCCAGTCGGCTTGGGCAGTTGACCCGTTCAAGGTGCGCGATATCCGCATCGAAGGTTTGCAACGTGTTGAGCCGGGCACGGTCTTTATTTCTTTGCCGGTGCAGGTGGGCGACACTTACACCGATGACATGGGCTCGACAGCCATCCGGACTTTGTTTGGTCTGGGGTTGTTCAAGGACGTGCGCATAGAAGTCAATGGCGATGTGCTGGTGATCGTGGTCGAAGAGCGCCCGACCGTTGCCAGTGTCGAATTTGTCGGCACCAAAGAGTTTGACAAGGAAGTGCTGATCAAGTCCATGCGTGACGTGGGCCTGGGCGATGGGCGGCCGTTTGACAAGGCGCAACTTGATCGCGCCGAGCAGGAACTCAAGCGCCAGTACATCAACCGCAGCCTGTATGCCGCGCAGGTGGTGACCACGGTGACACCGATTGAGCGCAACCGCGTCAACCTGACGTTTACTGTCACCGAAGGTGAGCCGGCGAAGATCAGCGACATTCACATTGTTGGTAACAAGGTGTTTTCTGAATCGACTTTGCGGGGCCTGTTTGACCTCGATACGGGTGGCTACATGAGCTGGTACACCAAAAGCAACCAGTATTCCAGAGCCAAGCTCAATGCCGACATCGAAACCCTGCGCTCCTATTATCTGACGCGTGGTTACCTGGAGTTCAAGGTCGAGTCCACCCAGGTTGCCATCGCACCGAACAAGACTGATATCGGCATCACCATCAACGTCACCGAAGGCGAGCGCTTTGTGGTCAGCAGCATCAAGCTCGCGGGCAACTATCTGGGCAAGGACGATGAATTCAAGACGCTGGTGGCAATTCGCCCCGGCCAGGCCTACAACGCCGATGAGGTGGCCAAAACCACCAAGGCGTTCACAGATTATTTTGGCAATTTTGGTTATGCTTTCGCCCGGGTGGAGGCCGTCCCCGTGATTGACCGGGCCACCAATCAGGTCTCGCTGACGCTACAGGCCAATCCATCGCGCCGCGCGTATGTGCGCAAGATCAACGTGGCAGGCAACACCCGCACCCGCGATGTGGTGGTGCGCCGCGAGTTCCGCCAACTCGAATCATCGTGGTACGACGGCGACAAAATCCGCCGTTCGCGCGACCGGGTTGACCGCCTGGGCTATTTTGCCGAGGTGGCGGTTGAAACCCAGGAGGTACCTGGCGCACCCGATCAGGTGGACCTGACCCTGAATGTGGTTGAAAAACCCACCGGCAGCTTGACGCTGGGGGCCGGGTTTTCCAGTTCTGACGGCCTGGGCCTGTCGTTTGGCCTGAAGCAGGAAAACGCCTTTGGCTCGGGCAACTCGCTGGGGGTGCAGGTGAACACCAGCAAGATCAACCGGGTGCTGGTCTTCAACACCACCGACCCGTATTTCACGCCTGACGGCGTATCCAGAACGCTGGATGTGTACCAAAAAACCTCCAGCCCCTATGAAGACCAAGACTATTACAAGCTGACGACATCGGGCGGGTCGATTCGTTTTGGGGTGCCGTTTACCGAGACCGACACGGTGTTTTTCGGTGTCGGCATCGAGCAGACGACCATCAAGCCCGGCACCCTGTTGCCGACTTCCTACCAGGCCTATGCCGATGAGTATGGCTATACCAGCTCTGCGGTGCCGCTCACGGTGGGCTGGGCACGGGACAGCCGCGACAGTGCACTGGCTCCCACCAAAGGCACCTTGCAGCGGGCGAGCGCCGAATGGTCGTTTGCCGGCGATGCCAAATATGTGCGTGCCACCTACCAGTACCAGCAATATGTTCCGTTGAGCAAGCAGTACACCGCTGCCTTCAATGGCGAAATCTCGCTGGGCAAAGCGCTGGGGGACAGGTCCTACCCCGTGTTCAAGAACTTTTATGGCGGCGGCTTGGGCTCGGTGCGAGGTTTTGAGCAGGGCAGCCTCGGCCCACTCGACATCAGCGGCACAGCGGTTGGCGGCACGCGCAAGGTCAACATGAATGTTGAAGTGCTGGCCCCGTTCCCGGGGGCCGGCAATGACCGCAGCTTGCGGATGTATGCCTTCCTGGATGCCGGCATGGTGGGTGGCCCGGACGGTGGTCTGGCAATCAATGCCCACGCCAATGATTTGCGCGCGTCGGTGGGTGTGGGTTTAAGCTGGATTTCGCCGGTGGGTCCGCTGCGGTTGGCATTTGCCAAACCGATCCGCAAATTTGAAGGCGATAAAATTCAAAGCATGCAATTTCAAATTGGGACCAGTTTCTAATGAACCACATTTCTCGCAAGTTGGCCGTTGTGCTGGCCAGTAGCTGTTTGGTACTGTCAGCGTTTGCCCAGGAGCCCGAGGTCAAGCTCGGGTTTGTCAGCACCGACCGGGTGCTCAAAGAAGCCAGCACGGCCAAGGCCGCGCAGACCAAGCTGGAGCAGGAGTTTTCCAAGCGCGAAAAAGAGCTGACCGAGCTCGGTGCCAGTGTCAAATCGATGGCCGAGAAGTTCGAAAAAGACGCGCCAACCTTGCCTGAGGCGCAACGCCTGACACGGCAAAAGCAACTGCTTGATCAGGACCGCGACTTTCAGCGCAAGCGCCGCGAGTTTCAGGAAGACCTGAATTCCCGCAAAAATGAAGAGTTGCAGCAGGTCATTGCACGCGCCAACAAGGTCATCAAGGACATCGCCGTGGCTGAGAAATACGACTTCATTTTTCAGGATGCG
>JAIFMT010000134.1 GCA_020048295.1 Rhodoferax sp. | reverse complement strand
CTGCCGGCCATTGAAGACCTGCTGGAAACCGCCGACGACGCGCCGATCATCCGCATGCTCAACGCGCTGCTGACGCAAGCCGCGCGCGATGGGGCCAGCGACATCCACATCGAACCCTACGAGCGGCATTCGAGCGTGCGTTTTCGCGTCGATGGTACGCTGCGCGAGGTGGTGCAGCCCAACCGGGCGCTGCACGCGGCGCTGATTTCGCGCCTGAAGATCATGGCCGAGCTGGACATTGCCGAGCGCCGCCTGCCGCAAGACGGGCGCATCAGCCTGCGCATTGGCACCCGCGCGGTGGATGTGCGGGTGAGCACGCTGCCGAGTGCGCACGGCGAGCGCGCGGTGCTGCGCCTGCTGGACAAGTCTGAAGGCCGTTTGAGCCTGGAAGCCTTGGGAATGCAAGGCGAGGTGCTACGCAAATTTGAGCATTTGGTGGCCCAGCCGCACGGCATTGTGCTGGTGACGGGCCCCACCGGCTCGGGCAAGACCACCACGCTGTACGCCGCCTTGAGCCGGCTCGATGCCACGCGCAACAACATCATGACGGTGGAAGACCCGATCGAGTACGAGCTGGCCGGGGTCGGGCAGACGCAGGTCAACCCGAAGATCGAGCTTGACTTTGCCAAGGCCTTGCGCGCCATCCTGCGGCAAGACCCCGACATCATCATGATCGGCGAAATCCGCGACTTTGAGACCGCGCAAATCGCCATCCAGGCCAGTTTGACCGGCCATCTGGTGCTGGCCACACTGCACACCAACGACGCAGCCAGTGCCGTGACGCGCCTGACCGACATGGGCGTGGAGCCGTTTTTGCTGTCGAGTTCGCTGCTCGGCGTGCTGGCGCAGCGCCTGGTGCGCAAGCTGTGCGTGCATTGCAAACAAGACCACCACCCGGTGGGCTGCGAGCGCTGCGGCCACACCGGCTATGCCGGGCGCAGCGGTGTGTTTGAGCTGCTCACCACCGACGATGCCATCCGCGCCCAAATCCACAGCCGCGCCAGCGAAGCCGACATCCGCGCCGCCGCCATGGCTGCCGGCATGGTGCTGATGCGCCAGGATGGCGAGCGACTGGTGCAGCTGGGCATCACCTCGCGCGAAGAACTGCTGCGCGTCACGCGGGATTGAGGCTGGATCTTGACAATTGCACTGGACAGGCAGCAAGCGGTCGGCTGACAATGGCAACATCCGAATCAGACCTGGCCAGCGTGTGCGTGGCAGCCGGGTCACCTGCAAATCGCGCACTGTTTATGAAAGTAACGTCATGATCTACAAGTTCAAATCCCAGGCAACTGCCGATGTCATCATGCAGCAGTTCAACGGCGACCAGATGCTGGCCATCATTGGCAAAGAGCCCGCAGCCCAAGGCGTCATCACCTTGGAACAGATGCCTGGCGCCATCGCTGCGCTGGAGGCGGCCATTGCAGCACACGAGGCAGCCCAGGCCCGGCTGGCCGAAGACCCGCAAGCGGTGGTCGATGTGGTGGGTGACAGCGTCTTGCTGCGCCAGCGTGCCGCGCCTTTCATCGAGCTGCTGCAAACCAGCGCCCAAGCCGGCAAAGACGTCGTGTGGGGCGTGTAAGGGATGCAGAAATCACAAATATCCCGATTTAGACCGCGCTGACGGGCGCATTGCGTCGTTATCCTTTGCGGATGGGGCAAGCCACAGCGCGTCAGGATGCCGGGCACTGCATGCCGGCGAGCAGCGGAGAACGTTGACCGCTGGCATCAGCCTGGCGCTGGCCGAACTACCCGAACGGCCCGGCGCCAGGCTTTCTCAATCTCGACCGCCACGCCAACCAGCGCTGCGGCTGTCAGGCAGATCGCCAGTTCCGCCAGACTCAGCGCTTGGGTTTTGAAAATCGGGTTCAGCAGCGGCACATAAATGGTGGCCATTTGCAGTGCAAAGGTCAACAGTACCGCCCCCAGCAGCGGCTTGTTGCTGCCCAGGCCAAGCTGCCACAGGGCATCACGCTCGGAGCGGATGGCCATCACATGTGCCATTTGTGCCAGCGTCAGCACGGTAAACACCATGGTTTGCCCGTGCGCATTGCCGTGGTTCAGCGCCCAATATTGCACGCCCAGGCACAGGCCAGCCATCAGCAGCCCGATGAACAGGATGTGCTGCCACATGCCGCCGGCAAACAGGCTTTCATCGGGTGCGCGCGGCGGACGCTGCATCACGCCGCGTTCGGCCGGCTCGGCGGCCAGCGCCAGTCCGGGCAGGCCGTCGGTCACCAGGTTGATCCAGAGGATGTGAATCGGCAGCAGCGGGATCGGCAGAAAAAACAGCGGGGCCAAAAACAAGGTCCAGATTTCGCCCGAGTTGCCGGTCATGGCGTAGCGCACAAACTTGCGGATGTTGTCAAAAATGCGCCGTCCCTCGCGCACTGCTGCCACGATGGTTGCGAAGTTGTCGTCCAGCAGCACCATGCTGGCCGCCTCGCGCGCCACATCGGTGCCGCCCTGGCCCATCGCCACACCAATGTCGGCGCGCTTGAGGGCCGGTGCATCGTTGACACCGTCGCCGGTCATGGCAACGATCTCGCCTTGTGCTTGCAGGGCTTCAACGATGCGGATTTTTTGTGCCGGATCCACCCGGGCATAAACCCGCACCTCGGCCACCTGCTGGCGCAGGGCATCGTCGTCGAGCAAGGCCAGGTCTTGCCCGGTCAGCACGCGCGCTTGCGGGTCAGTCACGATGCCCAGCCGCTGTGCAATGGCGCGTGCCGTGGCGGGATGGTCGCCGGTGATCATCACCGGCGTGATGCCGGCGCTGAGGCAGTCGCGCACGGCGGCTCCAGCCTCGGGGCGCGGTGGGTCAATCAGCGCGATCAGACCCAGAAACTGCAAGTCGCGCTCCAGCGTTTCGACGTGGTCAGCCGCGCTCAGTGCGACGTGGTCACGGCGCGCCAAGGCCAGCACGCGCAGGCCCTGGGCGGCCAGTGCGTCGGCCTGGGCGATTTGCGCGGCCCGCTCCAGCGGTTGCGTGCCAGTGGGTAACCATTGCGACGTGCAGCACGCCAGCACCGACTCGGGTGAGCCTTTGGTGTAGCCAACAAAGCCGTTGCCGCTGGCGTGCATGGTGGTCATGCGCTTGCGCTCGGCATCAAACGGCTGCTCATGCAGACGCGGCCAGGCAGCATCGAGCTGGGCCTTGTCTTGCCCGCCTGCCAACGCGGCCTGCACCAAGGCGGTCTCGGTCGGGTCGCCCTGCCAGTCGGACGCGGTCGTGGCGTTGCGGTGCGCGTCGTTGCACAGGGCCGCCGCGCGCAAGGCCTCCTGGTGGATTGGCCCTGGCACTGGCTCACCCGGCAGCCAGCGCCCGCCGTTGGCCCACAGCAGCTCGGCGTGCATTTTGTTTTGCGTCAGGGTGCCGGTTTTATCTGAACAGATGGTGGTGACCGAGCCCAGCGTCTCCACCGATGGCAAGCGTCGCACCAGCGCGTGTACGGCCACCATGCGTCGCGCACCCAGCGCCAGCAGCACGGTCACGACCGCGGGCAAGGCCTCGGGGATGGCGGCGACGGCCAGGCTGATGGCGGTCATGGCCATCAACAGCGGCGCTTCGCCACGCCAGATGCCAGCCACAAAAATCACCAAGCAGATGCCGATCACCACCAGCGCCAGGCGTTTGCCAAACGCCGCCAGCCGGTTTTGCAAGGGTGTGCTGCGGGTCTCGGTGTCGAGCAGTTGTGCCACCTTGCCCAGTTCGGTGGCCATGCCGGTGGCCATTACCAGACCGTGCGCACGACCATGGGTGGCGGTGCTGCCCTTGAAGGCCATGTTGAGCTGGTCGCCCAGCGCCGGGCTGGTGTTGGCGGGCAGGGCGGCGCTGTGTTTGGCCACGGTGACCGACTCGCCGGTCAGCACCGACTCATCGACTTGGAGTTGCGCGACCCGGATCAGGCGCAGGTCGGCGGGCACCTGGTTGCCGGCCTCCAGCAACACAATGTCGCCGGGAACCAGGGTGTCAGCCGCAACCATGAGCGTCTGGCTGTCGCGCAGCACGCTGGCTTGCGCGGCAGCGAGTTGTTGCAGGGCGGCCAGGGCGCGGTCGGCGCGCCAGCTTTGCACGAAGCCAATCGCCGCATTGAGCAGCACAATCACCAAAATGGCCAGGGTGTCGGTCAGGTCGCCAATCACCCCCGACACCACGGCAGCTGCCAGCAACACCAGCACCATGAAGTCGCTGAATTGTTCGATCAGCAGTTTGAGTGGGCCGCGCTGTGTCTTGTTCTGCAATGCGTTGGGGCCGTAGTGCGCCAGGCGGCGGGCAGCTTCGTCGTGCGACAAACCCTGTGCCGGGTTGACGGCGTGCTGGTTCAGCAGGTCCTGCACCTCACGCAGATGCCAGCCGGGCTGGTCTGCCAGGGTCGGCAAGATTTGATCAGTGTGGTTTGGCACGGGACTCCTGAGAAAGTTGCACTCACCTGCATTTTGGTATGCGCGCGAGCATCTGGGCTACAACATTGCTACCAACCTAAACCCGACGAGCCGGAGTCGAACAGCCTTCGTCGCGAGGGCGCGACTCCCACAGGACAGCCGAAGCCTGTTTGAATAGGGAGGAGTTGCGCCCTCGCGACAAACGACTTTTAGAGTTCTTCTCGAAATTGCAAAGGGTTGACGGTGAAAGACCAGCAGCTTAACGCGCAGCCATCGCTGTGTCTGTGAGCTTGCACACCAACCGGCTGCGCGGATGGCCACGCAACGCGCTGGGTACGCTATGCAATATATATCTGTCTGCGCTTATTGCACAAGGGCTACAGCCCAATTTTGCTTATAACGACCAACGCTGCCATCAGGTTCGGCGATGCCGGGCCGCTACGGGACTGCCAGCGTGGCACTACTGTCGGCTGGCCACACCTTTGGCGTTGCACAAGCCACACAGTTGCATGGCCAGCTGGTGCAGCGCCAGCCACGGGTCGGTCGGCCAGTCGGGTGATTTGAGGCCTTTGACCACCCCGTCCACCTGATGCGCGCTGAGCAGCAGCGTAGCCAATGCCTTAGCGCTCAAACGGGGCAAGACGCGCTCGAACAGGCGTTCTTTGGCGCCCCAGACACGTTGCTCACGCAAAGCCATGGGCAAAGGTTTGCCTTGGGCGATGGCGTCTTTGACGGTTTTCAGGGCGCGAATGTCGTTGGCAATGGTGGCGTGCACCAGCACCGGTTGCTCGCCCTCGGCTTGCAGGCCGTCGAGCATGCGCTGCACGCGCAGCAGGTGCCCACCGAGCACGGCATCTGACAGCTTGAACACGTCATAGCGTGCCACATTGAGCACGGCGGCCTCAATTTGCGCCAGATGCAGTTCACCCGGCGGATGCAGCAGAGCGAGCTTCTGGATTTCCTGGTGTGCTGCCAGCAGGTTGCCCTCGACCTGGTCGGCAAAAAACTGCAAGGTACGCTGGCCTTCTTCGCCACCCGCCACGCGCTGGCCTTGCGTGGCCAGCCGCTGCGCGATCCAGGGCGGCAAGGCGGCGCGTTCGACCGGTTCGATGCCAATGGTGATGCCGCTCTCCAGCGCCAAAAACCAGGCGCTGGCTTTGGTGGCTTTGTCCAGCCGGGGCAGCACCACCAGCGTCAGGGTGCTGTCGTTGCCGCGTGCCTGCGCGGCCATTTGCTGCAACGCCGTGCTGCCACTGGTGCCGGGTTTGCCGCTGGGAATGCGCAGCTCGACGATCTGTTTGTCGGCAAACAGGCTCAACGACCCACAGGCGGCCAGCACCGCGCTCCAGTCAAAGTGCGCGCCGCTGACGGTGTGCGAGGTGCGCTCGCTGAAGCCTTGCACCCGGGCCGCTGCGCGAATGGCATCGAGCGCCTCCTGCACCAGCAGTGGCTCGTCGCCATGCAAGGTGTAGAGGCTTTTTACGCCCTTGCCAAGGTGCGCCGGGAGCTGGGCTGGGTTGAGTTGCATAAGGCACAAGTGTAGTGAAGCAAGCGATCAAGACAGTCGGTAGGTTTCGAGGTGGATGCTGGTTTCGGTGTTGCTGATGCCTTTGAGCAGGCGGATGCGCTCCAGCACCTTGGCCAAATCCTGCAGGCTGTCGGCGCGCAGCTCAGCGAGCAAATCCCAGCGGCCATTGGTGTCGTGCAGCGTGGCCACGCCGGGTTCGCCCAGCAGCGCGGCGATCACCGCGCGCGTCTGATTGCCCTCCACCGCAATGCTCATCCAGGCGGTGATTTCGTCGTGCTGCACATCGGGGCGCAGCCGCACCGTGTAGCCAACGATGATGCCAGCGTCTTCCAGCCGGCAGATGCGGTTGCTCACCGTACCGCGTGACACCTTGAGCTTGAGCGCCAGTGCGGCCACCGACAGGCGGGCATCCTGGCGCAGCAGCGACAGCAATTGTTGGTCGGTTTCGTCCATAGTGGCAATTTGGTCCGTCAAAACGTCAATTATGTGGCGTTTTTTGTACAAAGTTGGCGATTGTTATTGTTGGCGTTGGGCACCACACTCGCTGTCAATTCATTTTGTTTTTTCCAATCCCTGCGAGACCCGCCATGACACACGCCCAAGATACCCGCCACAGCACGCTATTCTTAAGTCCACAGGACGTCGCCGCGCTGATCAGCCGCCAAAGCCTGGCCAGCACGCTGCAAGGCCTGGCGGCCTACATTCACCAGGACTATTTGCGCTGGAAGTGTTTTGACAAGGCGGCGCGGGTGGCCAGCCACACGGCCGACGGCGTGATTGAGCTGATGCCGATTGCCGATGGCAAAACCTACACCTTCAAATATGTCAACGGACACCCGAAGAACACCGCCCGTGGCCTGCCCACGGTGATGGCGTTTGGCGTGCTGGCGGAGGTGGCCAGCGGTTTTCCGCTGCTGATCAGCGAGCTGACGCTGACCACCGCCTTGCGCACCGCTGCCACCTCGGCAGTGGCGGCGCGCGCGCTGGCGCGACCTGAGAGCCGGGTGATGGCGCTGATTGGCAACGGCGCGCAAAGCGAGTTCCAGGCGCTGGCATTTCATCACCTGCTCGATATTGAGGAAATCCGCCTCTACGACATTGACCCGCTGGCCACTGCCAAGCTGCTGCGCAATCTGAAAAACAACCCGGATGCCACCCGTCTTCGTCTGACGGCCTGCGCCAGCATTGCCGAGGCAGTGCGTGGTGCCGATATCGTGACCACCATCACCGCTGACAAAAGCAACGCCGCGATCATCACCGCAGATATGCTGGAGCCGGGCATGCACCTCAATGGGGTCGGTGGCGACTGCCCTGGCAAGACCGAAATCCATGCCGATGTGCTGCGCGCGGCCAAGGTGTTTGTCGAATTTGAGCCGCAGACCCGCATCGAGGGCGACCTGCAGCACCTGCCAGCTGATTTTGCCGTGACCGAGCTGTGGCAGGTCTTGACAGGCCAGCAGCCCGGGCGCGACAACGCCGCGCAGGTCACGCTGTTTGACTCGGTGGGCTTTGCGCTGGAAGACTTTGCTGCGCTGCGCTACCTGCATGACCAGGCGCAGGCGTTGCATCTGGGTGCGCCGCTGGCGCTGATACCGCAGTTGGTCAACCCGAAAGACCTGTACCAGCTGGTCAGGCCGGCCAACGCCGGTTCGGCCTTGCAGGCGGCAGCTTCGAGGGTGATTACTGCGGCAGCTTGACCATCGCCAAGCGGCGTAACAACTGCTGCACGATGTCGGTTTGCATGTCGCGGTACAGCAGGTCTTCTTCCGTTTCCTTGGCCAGCGCGGCCGATTCGCTGTAGCTGATGTCGCGCTGTTGCAGGATGTCATCCTCGGCAATCAGGGCCTGGCCTTGTGCGTTGGTCAGCCGGAATTTGACGCGGATGCGCAGTTGCAACTCACGCACCTGCCCCGAGGCGTTCACGCCCACCACGACTTTTTCCCGCCGTTCATCCAGAATCTCCAGCAACACCGGGGCATTGGAGGCTGGCTCGCCACTGGCGATGACGCGCACCGCGTTGTCAAACGAGCGGCGCAATTCCTGCACCACCGCGCCACCCGGACTGGGGCTGATGGCAATGCTGGCAAACGCAAAGTGCTGGTTGCCACGCAGCTTGAAGCCACACCCCGAGAGCACGCCAACCACCAGCACGGCCACGCCCAGGCGGCGCCGGGACCAGCCCCGCGGGCTCAATAAAGCAGACTTCATGAACGCTCCTTGATGGCAGTCAAACCACCAGATTGACCAGTCGTCCCGGCACCACAATCACTTTTTTGGGCGCTGCGCCGTTGGCAAACTTCTGGAACATCTCGTGCGCCAGCGCGGCGGCCTCAATGGCCGCCTTGTCGGCGTTGGCGCTGACCACAATCGAGCCACGCAGTTTGCCGTTGACTTGCAACATCAACTCAATCTCGTCGGTGATCAGGGCGCTGGCATCCACCAGTGGCCAGGGCGTGTCGAGCAAGTTGCCCAACACCCCGGCGTAACCCAGTTCGGCCCACAAGCTGTGGGCGATGTGCGGTGTGGCCGGGTACAGGCAGCGCAGCAGAATGCCAAAACCTTCCACCAGCGCCACCTGGCTACCGGCGCTATCAAGCGCCTTGAAGTCTTCCAGCGCGTTGATCATCTTCATGCAGCCCGACACCACGGTGTTGTACTGCATGCGCTGGTAGTCGTAATCGACCTGCTTGAGCACGCTGTGGATTTCTCGCCGCAGGGCCTTGGCCTGGCTACTAAAATCTATATCTTTTAGACCTTTAGCCCTTGCTGCCATTGCGTCAGCAGCTACAAAGTCCATAGTTCCCAGCCTGTGTCCGAAGTTCCACACGCGGCGCAAGAAGCGGTAGCTGCCTTCGACGGCAGCGTCGTTCCATTCCAGCGTGGCTTCGGGCGGGGCGGTGAACATGGTGTACAGGCGCGCCGTGTCGGCACCGTATTTTTCAATCAGGTCCTGCGGGTCAACGCCGTTGTTCTTCGACTTGGACATGGTGCCCACGCCCTCGTAATCAATCGGCGTGCCGACCGGCAAATCGCCCACGGCGTTGACCAGTCGCGCGCCGGTGATCTTGCCAGCGGCATCGAGCACATGCTCGACATCCTTGGGCCAGAAGTAGTCTTTGCCGCCTTGTGGGGTGCGGCGGCTGTAGATGTGGTTGAGCACCATGCCCTGGGTGAGCAGCTTGGTAAACGGCTCATCGACCTTGATCAGCCCCAGGTCGCGCATCACCTTGGTCCAGAAGCGCGCGTACAGCAGGTGCAGGATGGCGTGCTCGATACCGCCAATGTACTGGTCCATCGGCATCCAGTAATCGGCCCCGTCGGCGACCATGCGCTCGGTGTTGGTCGGGTCGCAGTAGCGCATGAAGTACCAGGAGCTGTCAACAAAGGTGTCCATGGTGTCGGTCTCGCGCCGCGCCGGTTTGCCGCAGATGGGGCAGGTCACGCCCGCATGAAACGCCTCGCATTTGTTGAGCGGGTTACCCGAGCCATCGGGCACCAGGTCGTCGGGCAACACCACCGGCAAGTCTTGCTCGGGCACCGGCACCGCGCCATGCTCATCGCAATGGATGATCGGAATCGGCGTGCCCCAATAGCGCTGGCGCGAAACGC
>JAIFMT010000220.1 GCA_020048295.1 Rhodoferax sp. | reverse complement strand
TACAGTGCCAGCAAAGCCGCCAGCGACCACCTGGTGCGCGCCTGGCACCACACCTACGGCTTGCCGGTACTCACCACCAATTGCAGCAACAACTACGGCCCCTACCACTTCCCCGAAAAACTCATCCCGCTGATGATCGTCAACGCGCTGGCCGGCAAAGCCCTGCCGGTGTATGGCGACGGCCAACAAATCCGCGACTGGCTGTACGTCAAGGACCATTGCAGCGCGATCCGCCGCGTGCTCGAAGCTGGCCGACTGGGCGAAACCTACAACGTCGGCGGCTGGAACGAAAAAGCCAACCTCGACATCGTGCACACCGTGTGTGCCCTACTCGATGAGTTGCGCCCACGCGCCGACGGCAAGCCCTACAAAGATCAAATCACTTATGTGACCGACCGCCCCGGCCATGATCGTCGCTACGCCATCGATGCGCGCAAGCTCGAACAAGAACTGGGCTGGAAACCCTTTGTAACCTTTGAGACCGGCATCCGCAAGACCGTGCAGTGGTACCTGGACAACCCCGACTGGGTTGCCCATGTGCAAAGCGGCGCTTATCGGGATTGGGTACAAAAGCAGTACCAATCATTGGGGTCAGATGCCAAATAGTTTCGACTCGTCATGAGACTCAGCCGAGCGCAGATCGACAGCATCCAGAGCGTGTGCCAACAAACCTTCGTTGGCGGTGTCAACGTCTGGGTTTTTGGTTCGCGGTTGGATGATCACGCGCGCGGCGGTGACATTGACTTGTATGTCGAAGCTGGCCCGCACGCGCTGCTCGACGAGCTGCGCTGCAAAATCAGGCTCGAAGAAACCCTGAACTTGCCGGTCGATTTGATCGTGCGCAAACCATCTGACTTGTCACCGATTGCCAACATTGCCAAAAAACAAGGGCTGCTGCTATGAGCGACCATATTGCGCTGATCCGCAAAAAGCTCGACCACTTGGTTCGGATGCGGGCTTACCTGGTCTATTCGCTCCAGCAGACCCAAGCGATCCTGCCCATCAGTGACTGGCAGGCACTAACGCCCGACCAGCACGAGTCCCTGGCTGCCTTCAGGGTAAGATTTAGCGAATTTCAAGAGCAACTGGGCAAAACAATGCGGGCCATCGCCCGCGAAGAAGAGCAAGACACGGAGCCCTTCAGCAGCGTTCTGCTGTACATGGAAAAACTCAACATTCTTGACTCTGTGGCGCAATGGAAACTGTTGCGGGAGCTGCGTAACGCTGTCAACCACGAATACGAAGAAAACAGTGAACGGCTCGCGGAGTTCTTTGACGAACTCACACGAGCAGTACCCACACTGTTGGGCTACTTTGACCGGCTGGTGGGCTTTTGCGCCCAAACCTACGATTGATGAAACTTAATTAAAAGCGGACCGCTCATGAAAATCCTACTCTTTGGCAAAGGCGGCCAGGTTGGCTGGGAACTGCAACGCGCCTTGAGCCCGCTGGGCGAACTCATTGCCCTTGACAGCGACAGCACTGACCGATGTGGCGACTTCACCAATTTGGCGGGCCTGGCACAAACGGTGCGCAGCGTGCGCCCCGATGTGATCGTCAACGCCGCCGCCCACACCGCCGTGGACAAGGCCGAGAGCGAGCCCGAGCTGGCGCGCACCATCAATGCACTGGCCCCCGAGGTGCTGGCCATTGAGGCCGCCAAACTCGGTGCCTGGCTGTTGCACTACAGCACCGACTACGTTTTTGACGGCAGCGGCAACACGCCGTGGACTGAGACCGACCCCACCGGCCCCTTGAGCGTGTACGGCCGCAACAAGCTGGAGAGCGAAGCGCTGATTGCCCAAGCCTGCCCACGCCACCTGATCTTCAGAACCAGCTGGGTGTACGCGGCACGCGGGGGCAACTTTGCCAAAACCATGCTACGCCTGGCCCGCGAGCGCGAGCGCCTGACCGTCATCAACGACCAGATTGGCGCGCCCACCGGGGCTGACCTGCTGGCCGACATCAGCGCCCACGCCATCCGCCAGGTGATGCAGCAGGATGAACTGGCCGAGACCACGGCCGGCATTTACCACCTGGTGGCCAGCGGCGAGACCAACTGGTTTGAGTATGCAAAACACGTGATAGCCCAAGCCAGACAAGCGCAACCAGCTATTGATTTAGCTGTAACCCAGATCGACCCGGTGCCGACCAGCGCGTTCCCCACGCCGGCCAAGCGCCCGCACAACTCGCGGCTTGACACCGCCAAGCTGCAGCGCACCTTTGGCCTGACGCTGCCGCACTGGCAGATTGGCGTGAACCGCATGTTGGCCGAAATTCTTTAAACAAAGGGAGTGACACCATGACACAACGCAAAGGCATCATCCTCGCCGGCGGCTCCGGCACCCGGCTCTATCCGGTGACGCAGGCGGTGAGCAAGCAGCTGATGCCGATTTACGACAAGCCGATGATCTACTACCCCTTGAGCACGCTGATGCTGGCAGGCATCCGCGAAGTGCTGGTGATCTCGACGCCGCAAGACACGCCGCGTTTTGCCGATCTGCTGGGCGACGGCAGCCAGTGGGGCATGTCGATCCGCTACGCGGTGCAAGCCTCGCCCGACGGCCTGGCGCAAGCCTTCATCATTGGCCGCGACTTTGTGAGCAGCCAGCCCAGTGCGCTGGTGCTCGGCGACAACATTTTTTACGGCCACGACCTGGTCAAGCAACTCGCCCACGCCGATGCCAGCAGCCACGGGGCCAGCGTGTTTGCCTACCGCGTCAGCGACCCCGAGCGCTATGGCGTGGTGGCGTTTGATGCGCAGATGCACGCAATCAGCATCGAAGAAAAACCCAAGGCCCCGCAGAGCAACTACGCCGTGACTGGCCTGTATTTTTACGACAACCAGGTGTGCGACATTGCCGCCAGCATCAAACCTTCACACCGTGGCGAACTCGAGATCACCGATGTCAACCGGCGCTACCTGGAGATGAACCAGCTCAACGTCGAGATCATGGGCCGCGGCTACGCCTGGCTTGACACCGGCACCCACGACAGCCTGCTGGAGGCCGCCAGCTTTATCGCCACCTTGCAAAAGCGCCAGGGCCTGCAAGTGGCCTGCCCGGAAGAAATTGCCTTCAACCAGCGCTGGATTGATGCTGCGCAAATTCAGAAACTCGCCGCGCCACTGGCCAAGAACGGCTACGGGCAGTATTTGCTGCACCTGTTGAAATAATCATTGTTATAGCTAGCTACGCTTACCCCATAAGGGCTGGAGGCCAATTTATGCCATATACCGTTACCCGCACCTCGCTGCCCGAAGTGCTGATCCTGACACCCAAGGTGTTTGGCGATGCGCGCGGTTTTTTCTTTGAGAGCTTCAACGCGCAAGACTTTGCCCAATGCACCGGGCTGGACGTGACCTTTGTGCAAGACAACCACAGCAAATCTGCCAAAGGCGTGCTGCGCGGCCTGCACTACCAGATTCAACATCCGCAGGGCAAGCTGGTGCGTGTGACGCAGGGCGAGGTGTTTGACGTGGCGGTTGACCTGCGCCGCAGTTCGCCCACCTTTGGCAAGTGGGAGGGCGTGGTGCTGTCCGAACACAACAAACGTCAGCTGTGGGTGCCACCGGGCTTTGCGCATGGCTTTGTGGTCTTGAGCGAATCGGCCGAGTTTCTGTACAAAACTACCGACTACTGGTTTCCTGAATTCGAGCGCAGCCTGCTGTGGAGCGACCCCACGGTAGCCATCCAGTGGCCGCTGGGCGACCCGCCCTTGCTGGCCGCCAAAGACCAGGCCGCCGCCAGACTGGAGCAGGCCGAAGTGTTTGCCTGAGGTCCAAACAGCAACGCAAGTTGCGTATTCGCAAGGTGAACTCCTCGGTCGCCACTACGCTTGGTATTTCGTCGCATCGTTGCGCAGACGGATGACCAGGAGTTGCCATGAAGACCGATTCGCCACAAAAAAACAGACACAACAAGTTACAGCACACCACGGCGGCATGCGGCGCGTAGGTGTCCCATGGACCGTCCGCTCCTCATCCGCAAGACGGCCGCCGACTGGCGCGTCACTCCCAACTGGACCGATTACGCTGCCGAGCGCAGCGGCTTTTGCTGGACGCAGGCCCGGCAACAACTCAAAGGGCTGCCCGGTGGCGGTCTCAACATCGGCTTTGAAGCCGTTGACCGCCATGCGGTCAATGGATTGAAAGACCACATTGCCCTGCGCTTTGTGTCGCGCAGCCTGCCCCCCATCGACCTGAGCTATGGCGATCTGGCGCGGCTGACCAACCGCTTTGCCAACGTGTTGCAGGGCTTGGGCATTGGCAAAGGCGACCGGATGTTTGTGCTGGCCGGGCGCATTCCGGAGCTGTACGTGGCTGTTCTCGGTGCACTGAAAAACGGCACCGTGGTGTCCCCGCTGTTTCAGGCCTTTGGACCGGAGCCGATTGCCACGCGCATCAAGCTCGGTGGCGGGCAGGTGCTGGTCACCACCGATACCCTGTACCGGCGCAAGGTGCAGCAGATACGGGCACAGTTGCCGTCACTGCAGCACATCCTGCTGGTGGCCGAGAGTGGTGGCATCACCCATGAGCCGGGCACGATCGACCTGCAGACCCTGCTGGCGCGGGCCAGCTGCCAGCTGAAGGCACCCGAAACCCAGGCCGAAGACCCGGCCCTGCTGCACTTCACCAGCGGCACCACCGGCACGCCCAAGGGCGCGCTGCACGTGCATGGTGCTGTTGCCACGCACTATTGCACCGGCCACTATGCGCTCGATTTGCACCCGGATGACCGCTACTGGTGTACCGCCGATCCGGGCTGGGTCACCGGCACCTCGTACGGCATCATCGCGCCGCTGACGCAGGGTGTGACCTCGCTGATCGACCGCGAAGAGTTTGATGCCGAGCGCTGGTATCGCCTGCTCGCCCAAGAGCACATCTCGGTCTGGTACACCGCGCCCACCGCCATTCGCATGCTGATGAAGGCCGGTGCCGAACTGGCGCAAGCCCAGCATTACCCGGCGCTGCGCTTGATTGCCAGCGTGGGCGAGCCGCTGAACCCCGAGGCAGTGTGGTGGGGCAAGGAGGTGCTGGGCCTGCCGATCCACGACAACTGGTGGCAAACCGAGACCGGCGGCATCATGATTGCCAACACGCCCGCCTTTGACATCAAGCCCGGCTCAATGGGTCGGCCGTTGCCAGGCATTGAGGCCTGCATCGTCGAGCATCTGGAAACCGAAGGTGAAGCGCCGCGCGTGCGAGTGATCCATCAGCCCGATGAGGAAGGTGAGCTGGCGCTGCGCCGTGGCTGGCCGTCGATGTTTCGCACTTACCTCAACAACGAGGCGCGCTACGAGCAATGTTTTGCCGGCGACCTGTACCTCACCGGTGATCTGGCGCGCCAGGATGCCGATGGCTATTTCTGGTTTGTCGGCCGCGCCGATGATGTGATCAAGTCGGCAGGACATCTGATCGGGCCGTTCGAGGTGGAGAGCGTGCTGATGGAGCACCCCGCCGTGGCCGAAGCCGGCGTCATTGGCAAACCTGACCCGGTGGTGGGCGAAATGGTGAAGGCGTTTGTGTCGCTCAAAGACGGTTTTACCGCTGGCGAGCCCCTGCGGCTGGACATCATGGCGCTGGCGCGCAAGCGCCTGGGCGCAGCGGTGGCCCCCAAAGACATCGCCTTCTTGCCGCTGCTGCCGCGCACCCGCAGCGGCAAGATCATGCGCCGGCTGCTCAAGGCGCGCGAACTCGGGCTGCCCGAAGGCGACACATCCACTCTGGAGGGCAGCACATGAACACCTTCACGATTGCACCACCGCCCAGCGGCCCGGTGCCGTGGGACAAACCCTTTGCACTGGCCGTGCTGACTGACATGCTGCGCATCCGGCGCATGGAGGAAAAATCGGCCGAACTCTATGGGGCGCAAAAGATCCGTGGCTTTTTGCACCTCTACATTGGTGAGGAGGCTGTGGCCGCCGGCAGCGTGCGCACGCTGCAAGCGCAAGACAACGTGGTGGCCACCTACCGCGAGCACGGCCACGCCTTGCTGCGCGGCATCTCGATGCAGTCCATCATGGCCGAGATGTACGGCAAGGTGCAGGGCTGCTCGCGTGGGCGCGGTGGCTCGATGCACTTGTTTGACCATGCAACCCGGTTCTTTGGTGGTCAGGCCATTGTGGGTGGCGGCCTGCCGCTGGCCGCCGGGCTGGCGCTGGCCGACAAAATGGCCGGCCGCCCGGCCATCACCGCCTGCTTTTTTGGCGAAGGAGCCATGGCCGAAGGGGCGTTTCACGAGACCATGAATCTGGCTGCGCTGTGGCAATTGCCAGTGCTGTTTTGTTGCGAAAACAACCGCTATGCCATGGGCACTGCGCTGAGCCGCTCTGAAGCACAACCCAACCTGTGCCTGAAAGCCGGCTCCTATGGGGTGGACACCTTCTGCGTGGATGGCATGGACGTGGTGGCCGTGCATGACACGGTGTGCGCAGCCATCGCGCAGGTGCGCCGCGACATCTGCCCGGTATTTGTCGAACTGCAGACCTACCGGTTTCGCGCGCACTCGATGTTTGACCCCGACCTGTACCGCGACAAAAACGAAGTCGAGGCCTGGAAGTCACGCGGCCCGATCCACACCTACACCGACCGCCTGAAGGCACAAGGCCTGCTCACCGAAGCCGAGTTTCTGGCGCTTGACGCCGCCGCACAAGCTGAGGTGGATGCCGCCGTGCGCTTTGCCGAAGCCGGCACCTGGGAGCCGATTGAAGAGCTGTTGCGTGATGTCACCACGCCACCAGACACCGCCCGGGGAGAAACATGATGGCCCGCCAAACCACCTACCGTGAAGCCTTGCGCGAGGCACTGCGTGAGGCACTGGCCAGCGACCCGCGCGTGTTCCTGATGGGTGAAGATGTGGGCCGCTATGGTGGCGCGTACGCCGTATCCAAAGGCTTGCTCGATGAATTCGGGCCGGATCGCGTGCGCGATACACCGCTGTCCGAGTTGGGCTTTGTCGGCATCGGTGTGGGTGCGGCGCTGGGGGGCATGCGGCCGATTGTTGAAGTGATGACGGTCAATTTCAGCCTGCTCGCACTGGACCAGATTGTCAACAGTGCGGCCATGCTGCGGCACATGTCGGGTGGGCAGTTTTCTACCCCGCTGGTGATCCGCATGTCCACCGGTGCCGGTCGGCAGGTGGCCGCACAGCACTCCAACAGCTTTGAGAACTGGTACGCCAGCGTGCCGGGCTTGCGGGTGCTGGCCCCGGCCACGATAGAAGATGCGCGCAGCATGCTGGCACCGGCGCTGGCGGACCCTGATCCGGTGCTGATCTTCGAGCACGCGCAGCTCTACAACATGGAAGGCGAACTGCCCGACGCGCCGGCGCAAGCAGCAGACATCCATAGCGCCCGGGTGCGCCGCGAGGGCAGCGATGTCAGCCTCATCACCCACGGCGGCTCGCTGCACAAAACGCTGCGCGCAGCGCAGGAACTGGCAACGCTGGGCATCTCGGCCGAAGTGATCGACTTGCGGGTGCTGCGTCCGCTCGACGATGCCACCGTGATGCGCTCGGTGCGCAAATGCCGCCGCGCAGTGGTGGTGGATGAGGCGTGGCGCTCGGGCAGTCTGGCCGCCGAGGTGATGGCGCGAATTGCCGAGCAGGCTTTTTTTGAACTTGACGCACCACTGGCACGCGTCTGTAGCGAAGAAGTGCCCATACCCTACGCGCGCCACATGGAAGAAGCCGCTTTGCCGCAAGTGCCAAAAATCGTCCAGGCAGTGCGCACCATGCTGGGAGCTGCCGCATGATTGAATTCAGACTGCCCTCACTGGGGGCGGAAATGGACGACGGCACGCTGCTGCAGTGGCACGTCAAGCCCGGCGACACGGTGCACCGTGGCCAGGTGGTGGCGGTGGTGGACACCTCCAAGGCAGCAGTGGATGTTGAAATCTGGAACGACGGGGTGGTGGCCGAACTGCTGGTGCAGCCGGGCATCAAGGTGCCGGTTGGCACGCTGCTGGCCACCCTGCGTGAACCCGGCGAAGCGGCCGCCGTTGAGGCCGAGCCGCAGCCGGTGGCAGCGCCAGCCAGCCCGTCAACTGCACAGGCAGCCGGGTCTGCGCGCGCAGCCATCCCAGCCACCTCCCGACACGCCATATCGCCCGCCGCGCGGCAGCGCGCCAAAGCGCTGGGCATTGATGTCGAATCGCTGCGCGGCACGGGTGCACAAGGCGCGGTCACGCTGGCCGACATTGACGCGCTGGCGCTGCAAAGTGGCGTAGCAGCAGCGCCACCCGCGCCGACGCCCGCTCCAGCTGCGGCGCCTGACCGGCAAGCTGCCATGCGCCAAGCCATTGGTGCGGCCATGGCACGCTCCAAGCGCGAGATTCCACACTACTACCTGAGCCAGACCATTTCCATGGCCAGCGCGCTGGACTGGCTGCAACGGCACAACGCCCAGCTGCCGATTACCGCCCGCCTGCTACCCGCCGTGCTGCAGCTCAAGGCGGTTGCACTGGCGCTGCGCCGGGTGCCGCAACTCAACGGGTTTTACCAAGGTGATGCCTTTGTGTCCTCAGTCGCCGTGCATGCCGGCGTGGCCATTGCCTTGCGCGGCGGCGGACTGGTGGCCCCGGCCTTGCACGATGTGGCCGATAAGTCGCCCGCGCAGTTGATGCGCGAACTGGCTGATCTGGTGCAGCGCGCGCGCAGCGGGTCGTTGCGCAGCTCCGAAATGAGCGATGCCACCATCACCGTCAGCAACCTCGGTGACCAGGGTGTCGAAACCGTGTTTGGCGTGATCTATCCGCCGCAGGTGGCCCTGGTGGGGTTTGGCACGGTGGCGCTGCGTCCGTGGGTTGAGGCTGAGCGCTTGTGCGTGCGCCCGCTGGTGCAGGCCACACTGGCGGCCGACCACCGCGTCACCGACGGACATCTCGGTGCCCGGTTTCTGACCGAACTTGCGGCTCTGCTGCAACACCCCGAAGCCCTGGCCCAGCCAGTGACCACTCCTGCCGACACCAAGGCAAGCTCATGAAAATCAACCTGACCCAACTCAAAGCCGACGTCCTGGCGATTCTGGCCAGCATCGCCCCCGAACTGGAGCCCGCCGCGCTGAACCACGCACAGCCGCTGCGCGAGCAAGTGGATCTTGACTCCATGGACTGGCTGAACTTTCTGATCCGACTGCATGAGCGCTTCAAGGTGACGATTGCCGAAGCCGACTACGCGCGGCTGATTTCGCTCGACGACATTGCCTACTACCTGGCGGCCAGACTTTGAAAGCACCTCATATCAACCCATGTGCAAGCCGCCGTTGACCGAAAACTCGGCACCCGTCGCATAGCCACCTTCGTCGGAAGCCAGCCACGAGATGATCGAGGCAATTTCGGACGGTTCGCCCAGGCGCTTGACCGGCACCGTGCCGATGATCTTGTCGAGCACTTCCTGACGGATGGCCTTGACCATGTCGGTACCGATGTAGCCGGGGCTCACGGTGTTGACCGTCACGCCCTTGGTGGCCAGCTCTTGCGCCAGCGCCATGGAAAAGCCGTGCATGCCGGCTTTGGCGGCCGAGTAGTTGGTCTGGC
>JAIFMT010000099.1 GCA_020048295.1 Rhodoferax sp. | reverse complement strand
GCACTGAAAGCCACGATTGGCCTGCGGCTGAGCCAGGAAGAAGAGTACGAAGGTGCGGATCTGTCCATCCACAAGATCAGCGCCACGCCGGAGCACGAGGCGAATTGGTAGTGTGACGATTATTCTGGACAAATCAATGTGCGTGGCACCGAAGTCGTCGGGCTGGTCTTTCGGAAAAAAAAACACCCCCATAGTGCCAACTCGCGTCGTCGTATTTCATGGCAAAACCTAAGATTGGCCCGCTGGAAAACCTCGTTGCTATTCACTTGCCTTGAAGGCATCGTGGAAGGTGACAGTGCCCTGCGGACGGTGCTGTCCGACGAAAGCCAGGGCGAAGAAGTACTTCTGCGGTACTCCTTCAACCTCAAGCCCTGGCATGTTTTCAAAGCCGAATTGCCTGTAGTACTCGGGGTGCCCAACGAGGCAACATCCTCGGGCATGGATATCTTTCAGCCGAGACAACCCCTCCCGCACCAGCGTTTTGCCGATGCCCTGCCGCTGGTATGGCGGTAGCACTGAAACCGGCCCCAGCCCGTACCAATTTTGAGTGCCGTCAGAAACCATGACGGGGGAAAAAGCGATATGTCCGACGACGCGGCCATCTGCTTCTGCGATCAGCGACACCGTGAGTGCCTGGGCGGCACGCAATGCCATGATGATGAATTGCTCAGTGTGACGGCTGATCTCAAGGGTCTTGAACGCAGCCACTGTGACGTCGGTGATGGCACCGACATCGGCTTCTGTTTCGGTCCGAAGCTTAACCTTCTGATCCATGGGCGACTTCTTTCTGCTTTGAAAGGCTGACAGGTAAAACACCGAAGCGGGATTACAGCAGCACCGCCGCATCAGCCTGCGATGACCGCACAATGGCATCGATAACCTGATGCACACGCAGCGCCGAGCGGCCGGTAACCGCAGGTTCGCGGCCCTCACGAATGGCCGCGACAAAGTCTTGCAACAGCGCCCGGTGCGGGCCGTGGTCAAAGGCCATTGGGTCGGCACCGCCACCGCCGGTTTGCGATGCCCCCAGCGCCAGGGTCTTGCCATTCAGGAAAGCCACCTGCAAAGCCCCGCCTTCCAGGGTGGCACTGCCTTGCGTGCAGTTCAGCTCGATGCGCTCCGTAAACCCAGGGTAGGCGGCAGTGGTGGCTTGCAACGTGGCGACCACCCCGCCGGCGCATTGCAGCAAGGCCGCAGCGCTGTCTTCAGCCTCCATGCGGTGCAGGGCACTGGTGCTGATGTGGCCGGTCACGCGCTCGGGCACGGGCAGCAGGCTCAGCAGCACATCCAGCGTATGAATGGCCTGTGTGATCAGCACGCCGCCGCCGTCTCTGGCCCAGCTGCCGCGCCCGGGTTCGTCGTAGTAGCTTTGGGGCCGCCACCAGCGCACGTTCATCGAGGCACTGACGACTTGCCCCAACTCGCCACCAGCCAACAAGCGACGCAAGGTGCTTGCGGCTTCGCGCATGCGGTGCTGCAGCATCACCGCCAGTCGCACGCCCTGGGTTTCGCAGGTCTGCACCAGTTCGGTCGCGCGCTTCGGGTTGATCTCCAGCGGTTTTTCAAGCAGCACATGCTTGCCGGCACGCGCCAGGCGTTGCACGATCTCCAGGTGGCTGTTGGGTGGTGTCAGCACCAGCACGCCTTGCACGCGGGCATCGTCCAAAATGTCTTCCAGCCGGGCGGTAACCTGCGCTGCAGCAGCAATTTGGGCTGGCCGCAGCTGCTCTGGGTGGCGCACATGCAGCCACATCACCTGGGCTTGGTCAGCCAGATCTTGCAGGCTTTTGAAATGGGGGGCCGAGCCCAGGCCGGCCCCAATGACAGCCAGGCGGATTCGGTCAGGGGCGCTGTGGGGCATGATGCGGCATCGCGGCAAGCGGGCTGACCTGGCCTACTTGTCCAGCGGAAACTGGGTACACCCCAGCTGGGTCGAGATGTCTTTGCTGGCGACCTGCAGCAAGGCCACGGTTTGCGCTTCCTTGCTTTCGTCATAGCGAAAGGTCGGAAACGAGATGCTCATGCCGGCAATGGGCCGGTTCAGCCGGTCAAAAATGGGCACGCCCAGGCAGCGGATGTGGTCGTCGAACTCTTCACGGTCTTCGCCAAACCCTTGCGCCTTGACGCGCTCCAGCTCGGCCTGAAAGGCCGCTGGCTCGACAATGGTTTTTTCGCGGTAACGCTTGAAGTCGGCCCCCTGGAGTACGCGGTCGCGGCGCTCGGGGTCTTCCCAGGCCATCAGCACCTTGCCAATGGCGGTGCAGTGCAGCGGCGCGCGCCGACCAACGCGTGAATACATGCCCAGCATGTGCTGCGAATCAACTTTGTGCACGTAGATGATTTCGCTGTCGATCAGCATGCCCAGGTGCACGGTTTCACCCGTCACATCGGCGAGCATCTGCATGGGGTGCTTGGCCAGGTCCACCAGATTCGGGTATTGAAGGGCTTTGGTGCCCAGCTCAAACACCTTCATGGTCAGGCCATAGCGTTCCGTGTCTGCCGCCTGGCGAACGTAGCCCAGCGTCATCATGGTCTGTAAAAAGCGATAGACCGTGGCTTTGGGCATGGCCAGCCGCACGGACAAGTCGGAAATGCCGGTTTCATCGTTCTCGGACAAGGCTTGCAACAGCGCAAACACCTTCAGCACGGCAGCCACCGACTCTGGCTGCTTCACATCGTAAGATTCATCGCCCATTTTGTTTTGATTCCCCTGAAAAAGAGTTTCAAATTATATTGCGCGCGACATTCGTTCACGTTAACGCGCCAGCCAGCCGCCATCGACCGCCAAAGTGGTGCCGTTGACGTAGTTGGACGCTTCGGAGGCCAGAAACACCACCGGGCCAGCCAGGTCGGCCGGCATGCCCCAGCGACCTGCCGGTATGCGCTCCAGAATGGCCGTGTTGCGCGCCTCGTCGGCGCGCAGCGCTGCCGTGTTGTCGGTGGCCATGTAACCAGGGGCGATGGCGTTCACATTGATCTGGTGCCTGGCCCATTCATTGGCCAGTGCTCGGGTCAGACCCATCACGCCGCTCTTGGACGACGTGTAAGACGGCACCCGCACGCCGCCCTGGAACGACAGCATGGAGGCCACATTGATGATCTTGCCACCGCTGCCCTGCGCCATGAACTGCCGCGCCACCGCCTGCGCGAAGAAAAAGACGGACTTCAGGTTGAGGTCCATCACCTCATCCCAATCCCGCTCGGTGAAATTGATGGCATCTTCGCGGCGGATGATGCCAGCGTTGTTGACCAGGATGTGAATGCTGCCGCTGAGCCGGGTGGCCTCGCTCACCAGTGCGGCAATAGCGCTCACATCTGACAAATTGGCGCGCAGGTCCAGAAAACGCCGCCCCAGTGCTTCAACCTGCGTGCGGGTGTCGTCGGGGGCGCTGACATTGACCCCGACGATATCGGCACCGGCCTGCGCCAGTGCCAGCGCCATGCCTTGGCCCAGTCCGGTGTTGCAGCCGGTGACGATGGCGACCCGGCCATTCAGTTGGAATTGATTCAGGATCATGTGGATTCTCGATAAAAGTGTGAGCCAGTGGTCACAGCAGGTCGCCCATGGCGACATGGTCCATGTCCTTGAACACCTGGTTTTCACCGACCATGCCCCAGATAAACGTGTAGGCCTGCGTGCCCACGCCCGAGTGGATCGACCAGCTTGGGTTGATGACCGCCTGCTCGTTGCGCACCACGATATGGCGCGTCTGAGTGGGCTGGCCCATCATGTGAAAGACGACAGCGGCCTCGCTCATGTCAAAGTAGAAATACACCTCCATGCGCCGGTCATGCGTATGGCACGGCATGGTGTTCCACATGCTGCCGGGCGCGAGTTGTGTCATGCCCATCACCAGCTGGCAGGTGGGCAGCACGTCGGGCACCAGGAATTTGTAAATGGTGCGCCGATTGCTGGTCTCAGTCGCGCCCAGCGTTTCGGGCGAGGCTTGCGCCAGCGTGACGGTGCGGCTGGGGTAGCGGGTGTGCGCGGGTGCGCTGTTGAAATACAGTTTGGCGGGCTGGGCTGCGTCCACGCTGGTAAACGCCAGCTGCTGCGTGCCTTGCCCGATGTACAGCGCCTCGTGATGCCCGAGATCAAACGTCTGCGCATCGGCCACCACGCGCGCCGCGCCACCAATATTGATCAAGCCCAGCTCCCGGCGCTGCAGGAAAAAATCGGTGCCGGTGTGTTTCCCCAGGGCCGGTGCAAAGCTCACCGGCTGGTTCACTGGCATGATGCCGCCGGTGATGATGCGGTCAATCTGGCTGTACGTCAGCGTGACTTCATCAGGCTTGAACAGTCCCTCCACCAAAAAATGCCGACGTAAACCCTCGGTGTCCAGGGTCTTGAAATGATCGCTGTGAATGGGTTGGCGAATGTCCATGGCTTGCCTTCGTAAGGGGCGCCGGAGGTGGCGCGGTGAATGGGGTGTGCGACTGACAGAGGCACATTGCAGCATTTTTGAAAACAAGGTTTTTATTTATTGAACCAGCGTTTCAAATTTGTTGTCAAATGATACATTATTGTGGATGTCTTGTCATGACAATACGGCGTTTGTTGCGGCAGCATCAAATTTTTAACAACGATCAGAGGACTCCATGGAACATTTCTTTGACGGTGCGGGCACGGACTGGACCGAGCTGGGCGCGGGCATACGGCGCAAAGTCGTTGGCCACACGCCTGAGCTGATGTCGGTGCTGGTGCAGTTTGACCAGGGTGCAGTCGGCACCGCGCATGCGCACGAGGCGCATGACCAGATCACTTTTGTGGTGGCTGGCGCGTTTGACGTGGAGGTGGCAGGCATCAAGCGCAGGCTGACAGTGGGTGATGCCTTCATCGCGGCGCGCCAGCACTTGCACGGCGTGGTGGCGCTGGAGCCGGGCAGCGTACTGCTTGACCAGTTTTCCCCACGGCGTGATGATTTTTTATGATCCCGGCACGGCCAGACGTGCCGGGGACTGAATGCTTGTAATACAAAGGATTGCGATGTCAGATCGATTTGATGTGGTGGCTTTGGGTGAGGCCATGGTGGAGTTCAACCAGATCCCCCAAGGAGATGGTCGCATGTACCTGCAGGGTTTTGGTGGCGATACCTCCAACACCATCATTGCTGCCGCGCGCCAGGGGGCCCATTGCGCCTACCTGTCGCTGGTGGGCAACGATGTGTTGGGCGAAATGTGCCTGGAGTTGTGGCGCGCTGAAGGTGTGGACGTGAGCGGCGTCGGTGTGCGTGAAGATGCTGCCACCGGCGTCTATTTTGTACGCCACGACCACCATGGGCACCACTTCTCCTACTTGCGCAGCGGTTCGGCGGCCAGCCGTATCCAGCCAGCCGACCTGCTGCCCGCCCTGATTGGCCAGGCCCACTACCTGCATGTGTCGGGCATCAGCCAGGCCATCAGTGCCAATGCGCGTCAAACCGTGGCGGCGGCCATTGAGCTGGCGCACGCGGCCGGTGCGCGCGTGTCGTATGACCCCAATTTGCGCTTTGCCCTGTGGCCGCTGGAAGAAGCGCGGGCGGTGATTGCCAGCTCCATCGCCCTCAGCGATGAGTTTCTGCCGGGTCAAGAAGAACTGGCCAAAGTATCTGGCCTGAGCGCGCCCGCCGACTTGGTGGCCTGGGCGCACCGCCAGGGCGCCAAGGTGGTGGTACTGAAGATGGGCACCCAGGGCGTGCTGGCTTCAGACGGCACGCAGGTGCAGCGCATACCTGCTTTTGCCGTCAGTGCGCTCGATGCCACCGGTGCCGGGGATTGTTTTAACGGCGCTTACCTCGCCCGCCGGGCGCGCGGTGAAGATGTCTTTACCAGTGCCCGCTGGGCGGCGGCTTCGGCAGCGCTGTCCACCCAGGGCTACGGCGCAGTGGCACCATTGCCCACTGAAGCGCAGGTGGCAGCGTTTATGGCGTCAGCCGTGCCGCTGGCCGATTAGGTCGCCCGGCCTCAAGTACGCACTTCGCCGTCACCCAGCACCACGTACTTGAGCGAGGTCAAGCCTTCAATGCCGACCGGGCCGCGCGCGTGAAACTTGTCGGTGCTGATGCCGATCTCGGCGCCCAGCCCGTATTCAAAACCGTCGGCAAAGCGCGTGCTGGCGTTCACCATCACGCTGGCGGAATCCACCTCGCGCAAAAAAGCCTGCGCGTGCATGTGCTGGCTGGTCAGGATGGCATCGGTGTGGTGGCTGCTGTACTGGTTGATGTGGGCAATGGCCTCGTCCACGCCGGCCACGATCTTGATGCTGATCACCGGGGCGAGGTATTCCTCGGACCAGTCGGCCTCGCTGGCAGGCACCAGTGGCCAGCCTGCTGATGCATCTTTATTCATAGCTGCCAGCGCATGTCCCGTATGGTCTGGAGCATGTTTTTGTTCATATTCTTGTAGCAGCGCCAGGGTCTGCGGGCAGCAGCGCATCTCGACTCCCTTGGCGGCGTAAATGCTGGCGATCTGCGGCAAAAACGCCTGTGCCACGCCGCGCGCCACCAGCAGGCTTTCGGTGGCGTTGCACGGGCTGTATTTTTGCGTCTTGGCGTTGTCGGCCACCCGCAGCGCCATGGCCAGGTCGCACGGGTCATCGACATAGGTGTGGCAGTTGCCGTCCAGGTGCTTGATGACCGGCACCCGCGCGTCGCGGCTGATGCGCTCGATCAACCCCTTGCCACCGCGCGGAATGATCACATCCACATACTGCGGCATGCTGATCAGCTCACCCACCACGGCCCGGTCGGTGGTTTGCACCAGTTGCACGGCGTGCTCTGGCAAACCACTGTCAAGCAAAGCCTGTTGCACCAGCCGGGCCAGCGCCTTGTTGGAGTCAATCGCCTCGGAGCCACCGCGCAAAATGCAGGCGTTGCCGCTTTTGATCGACAGGCTCGCCGCCTCAATCGTCACATTGGGCCGACTCTCGAAGATCATGCCAAACACGCCAATCGGCACGCGCATCTGGCCGACGCGGATGCCGCTGGGCTGCTGCTTCATGCCAATGATGTCGCCAATCACGTCGGGCATGGCGGCCAGTTGCTCGCAACCCTGCGCGCAGGTTTCGATCACGCCGGGGGTGAGCTTGAGCCGGTCCACCAGGGGTGCGGCCAGGCCGGCTTGCAGCGCCCGCGCGATGTCGCGGGCGTTGTCGCTCTGCAGCCCGGCCACATTGGCCCGCAGCAGCCCGGCCAGGCACTTGAGAGCCTTGTTTTTGATAGCTGGAGACGCTTTAGCCATCAAGGCTGCAGCCTTTTTTGCTTGCAATCCGAGGGTTTGGGTGGCGGTTGGCAGTGAGCTTGTGTTCATGCCGACATTTTGGCATGTGCGCCGGAGCGCCGAGCGGGCGCTAGCATCCCTTAAACTGGCCACCGGAGTCCCTCAAATGAACAACACCCCTTTATCCCCACAGTGGCAAAACTGGTTGAATGACAACCTGGCGCGTGGTTGCACGGCCGACTCCCTGGTGGACAGCATGGTGCGCGGCGGCTTTGATGCAGCGCAGGCCAGGGCCATTGTCAGCCACCAGCTGTCATCGGCTGTCGAGCCCGCCCAGCCAGCAAGGCAGACCAGCCCAAGTGCCAAAGTCGCAACCACCGAGCACGCACCGGCCTATGTGTACCAGACACCTCGCCTGCCGCCGACAGGCAACCTGATCCGCACCCACGACCGCGACGTGCGCGTGGCCATGCGGCTGGATCAGCCGGTGGTGGCGCTGCTGGACGATTTCATGAGCCACGCGGAGTGCGATGCGCTGATCAGCCTGGCCAGCGCCAAGCTCAAACGCTCGGCCATCGTCGATCCGGTCAGCGGTGTGCCGACGGTCATCGATGCGCGCAGCAGCTTTGGCACGTTTTTTCAACTCAATGAAAACGAATTCATTGCCCGGCTCGATCGGCGTATTGCCGACCTGATGCACTGGCCGCTGGAAAACGGCGAAGGCATCCAGATCCTGCACTACCCGGTGGGTGGCGAATACCAGGCCCATTTTGACTATTTCCCGCCTGACGAGCCCGGCAGCGCAGCACACCTGGCGCGCGGCGGCCAGCGCGTCAGCACCCTGGTGATGTACCTCAATGACGTGGAGGAAGGTGGCGAGACCACCTTTCCATCGATTCACCTGGCAGTGACCCCGAAGAAGGGTGCGGCCGTCTATTTTGAGTACTGCAACGCGCAAGGCCAGGTGGACCCGCTGTCGCTGCACGCCGGCACACCGGTGCGCGTGGGAGAAAAGTGGATTGCCACCAAGTGGATGCGCGAGCGACGCTACGGCTAATTGGCAATGGGCAACGGTCTGCAGGCGATCACCATTTTCCTAAAGCAACACATTCAAAAAGCACTCTAAGTGCTTGCTTTGAAACAATTTTTGCTTTTCTTAACCTTAAATATCACTCCTAAGTCTTTGATTTCATTGTAAAAATTTGTTGCAAGTGGATTTGCGCGGAGAGTTTTTGCTGATACAGTGCAAAAAAGTGCAATTTAGTGGTGGAAAGTGCCAAACCCCTGCTAAATTCGCCACCACCCCCCCAACCAAGGTTCTTTGCAGTGTTTCAAGGCGCTTCCTCGTTAAGTCTGGATGCCAAAGGTCGCATGTCGATGCCGACCCGGCACCGTGACGTTTTGAGCGCCACCGCCGCCGGCGCGCTCACCATCACCAAGCACCCGCACGGCTGCCTGATGGTGTTTGCGCGCCCCGAGTGGGAGAAGTTCCGCGAGCGCATCAATACCCTGCCGATGTCGGCGCAGTGGTGGAAGCGCATTTTTCTGGGCAACGCGATGGATGTCGAGCTCGACAGTACCGGGCGCGTGCTGGTATCGCCTGAACTGCGCGCCGCCGCCGGCATCACCAAAGACGCAGTGCTGCTGGGCATGGGCAACTATTTTGAGCTGTGGGACCAGGCCACCTATGCCGCCCAGGAAGCTCAGGCCATGCAGGGCGAGATGCCCGATGTCCTCAAGGAATTCTCGTTCTGAGGTCATCCGGTGCAAAGCGCATTGACTCACACCACGGTGCTGTTGAATGAGGCGGTTGACGCTGTGCTGGGCGCGCCTGACGCCGACAGGGTCAGTCAGCCCGGCCCACAAGTGTTCGTCGATGCCACTTTTGGCCGCGGCGGCCACAGCCGGCTGATCCTGTCGCGCATCAATCCATCTGACCAGCTGATCGCGTTTGACAAAGACCCCGACGCAATGACCGAGGCCGCGCATATCGACGACCCGCGTTTTTCCATCCGCCACCAGGGTTTTCGCCAACTTGATGAGTTGCCCCCGGCCAGTGTGGCCGGCGTGCTGCTCGATCTGGGCATCAGCTCGCCGCAGGTGGACAACCCGCAGCGCGGTTTCAGTTTCAGGTTTGAAGGGCCGCTCGACATGCGCATGGACACCACGCGGGGTCAGAGCGTGGCGCAGTGGCTGGCCGGGGCGGACGTTGACAACATAGCGGAGGTGATACGTGAATATGGCGAAGAACGGTTTGCTGGCCCCATTGCAAAGGCGATTGTTGCGCGCCGACAGGCTCGGGGCCCCATTTCAACCACCACTGAACTGGCCGCCCTCGTGGCTGACACGGTCAAAACCCGCGAGCCGGGCCAGAACCCTGCAACGCGCAC
>JAIFMT010000026.1 GCA_020048295.1 Rhodoferax sp. | reverse complement strand
CTGCGTTTGCATCGGTGTAGGTCAACAGGGTGGCTGCGTAAACTTCGGTGGCCTTGGTCAGGGCGGCTTCCGTATCTTGTAGCTTTTTTGCAAATGCGCTGGCATCGTTTTTATCGCGTCCTGCCAGCCGGTCGCTGACCAGCAGGTAGTGGTCAGCCACAAAGCCTTTCATGTGGCCCAGGTTTTCGATGGCCGGAATCCACGAAGTTGCCACCTCGCCGGATTCATACTTGACCGACAGGTTGCGGTAAAACGAGTTGGCGGCGCTGAGCACCGCCAGCAACAGGATCAGGGCCATGCCAGCGGTGATGCGGGCACGAATGCCCAGGCTGTTCATCATCAGGGACCTCCAAGGTGGGTGGGGACTTAACCGGGATTGACCGGATGGTCTGCGGCGGTATGGGTTACGCCGCCTGGATCAGCGTTGAAATATCCAATAAAGCGCGTCAATTCGCAACGCGGGTAAACACGGGGGGCAGCTTGGTTGGGGCGCTGATGCGCAGTTGCTTGTTGATGTTTTCCTGGCCAAACACCACCTCGATGGCCGACACACTGACCCCAAACAAAGGTGCCAGAAAGCGCACCATGTGGTCGGTGGCGCGGCCATGTTGGGGGGCGGCGGTGACGCTGACCTTCAGTTGCGTGCCCTTGGGTTTGCCAATGGCATCCTTGGCGGCACTGGGCTTACCCAGGATGTTGACCACCAGCACGTCGCCGTCCCAGGCAAAAAATGTGTCACCGGTGAAATTTTTGACCTGGCCACGACTCATGGCGCAAAGCCCAGCACCACACGCCGCGTCATGGCCGATTTCTTTTCGATCTTGGTCACGATGATGTCACCAATCTCGGCCGTGTTGGCCACATGGGTGCCACCGCAAGGTTGCAGGTCGATCAGGTTGTCGGCCCCGATGCGGATGGTGCGCACCTGCCCACTGCCGCGTGGTGGCTGCACCGACATGCTTTTCACCAGCGCCGGATTGGCATCCAGCTCGGCATCCAGAATTGCACCAACCGTGACCGGCAATGCCGCGGCGACCAGCGTGGCAATCGCTGCAGCCAGCGCCTCTTTGTCCAGTGCTTCGGTCATGTTGAAGTCCAGTCGCGCGTAATCCGGCGTGATGGAGCAGCCGTTGACCAACTGCGGCACGATGTGGCACAGCAGGTGGCTGCAGGTGTGAAACCGCATCATGCGCAGGCGACGCGGCCAGTCGATGCGCGCGGTGACTTGCTCGCCCAGTGCCAGTTTCAAGTTGCTTTTAGGGTCCTGATTCAATAGCTGATCAAGCTGGTCTGCATTGGGCTGGTGGCATATTTTGTTGTTAAAACTGCCGTCCTCAGCCTTGCCTTTGCGGGTGTCCGTGATGGTGATGTGGTGGCCATTGGCCAGCAGCAGCGTGCCGCTGTCACCGGCCTGCCCGCCGCCCAGGGGGTAAAACACGCTGCGGTCGAGTTCGATGCCCTGGGGCGTGATGGCGGTCACCGTGGCAGTGCACTCGGTCAGGTAAGCGTTTTGGCGAAAAAGGTGTTGCGTCATGTCGGTTATGTTTGCCGCTGAGCCGTCAAGCTGCTGATGACTCGAGTTATATATAAAAAAGCACTCAAGCCCTTATAAAATAAGCGTAGCATGCAATTTAAGTTATAGCGCCAGATGGCCAGGGCAGGTCACACCTCGTCACCAAAACCTGAGTTTTCCCATTGCGGGTGAGGCTTTTGCTGGCGGAGATGATGCGTTTCGGTCAGCAAGGCGTCACTGAGCTGCTGCAGGCCAAGCACGCCTTGCGCCACAACAGACGGGTCTTCTGTATGGGCGCAGGCCACCAGTAAATGGGCTTGCTGGTGCAAGGCTGCGTGGTCAGCAGTGAGTTTTGCAAATACACCGCTTTCTGCAAATCGCAGCTGGGTAGCGGTTTTGTTCAACCAGTGGCTAAAGCGGCAATTGCGGGTGTTGGTGTCGGGTGTCGGTAAACCCTTGCGTTGGCGCGCAAAAGCCAGCACCTGGGCCAGCCAGGCGCGATGCTCCACCTCTGCCAGCAGCACCGGAATGTCGCGCGGGCTCACCGCATTGGCCTGCGTCCAACTCAAAGGTGGCTGCCACAGGGTGAGCCAGTTCAACACCGCAGCGGCCGGCATGGGCCGGGCAATGGCGTAACCCTGACCAAACTGGCAGCCAAACTCGATCAATGTCTGGCCCATGGCCTCGGTCTCGATGCCTTCGGCCAGCGCGATGCGATCAAAATTGCGTGCCAGTCCCAGGATACTGTTGACAATGGCCGCATGTTCAGCGTCGTCGAGCATGCCACGCACAAAGCTCTGGTCAATCTTGATGGTGTGGGCGGCCAGCTGCTTCAGGAATGTCAGCGACGAGTAGCCGGTGCCAAAGTCGTCCAGCGCGCATTCAATGCCCATATCCTGCAGCCGACGAATCAGGGTTGACACCTGCTGCATGTTCTCCAGCGCTCCGGTTTCCAGAATTTCCAACTCCAATTGGCAGGGCAGCACGGTGGGCTGCGCGGCCAGCTGGCGCTGCAGGCGATCGGCAAATTCGGGGTCGTGCAGTTGCTGGCTGTCAATATTGACACTCACACGGGTGTTCAGGCCCTGAGACTTCCACAACGCCAGCTGCCGCAGAGCTGCTTCAATGACCCAGTCACCCAGCGCAATGGCCAGCGGGTGGCGGTCCAGCGCAGGAATGAAAAGCCCCGGGGCCAGCAAACCTTGCTGCGGGTGTTGCCAGCGGATCAGCGCTTCATAGCCAATCACATTACCCGCACTCAAGTGCACCTTGGGCTGGTAATACAGCACAAACTCCTGGCGCAGCAGGGCCAGACGAATTTCGTCAATGCGCAAAAAGCGCTCGCGGGTGGACTCGTCATTCACCGGGTCAAACAAGTGGAGACGGTTTTTGCCAGCCAGTTTGGCCAGGTACATGGCTTGGTCGGCTTGTCGCAGCAGCTGTTCGGCATCGACCTTGTCCTGTTGTGGGTAAAGCGTGAGCCCCAGGCTGGCAGTCATGTGCAGGGTCAAACCCATCAAGTTGAGCGGACGTGCGATGGCATCGAGCAGGCGCTTGACCGGAACCAGCTGGACATCCGGTTCGGACAGTTCTTGCAGGATCACGGCGAACTCGTCTCCGCCAATGTGCGCCAGGTAATGTCCATCGGCAACAGCACCCACCAGCCGGCGGCTGACTTCGACGATCAGCTGGCTGCCCAGTTCACGGCCATGGGTTTCGTTGATGGCAGAAAATCCGTCCAGGTCAAGGTAGGCCACACCCAGGCGCTGCCCAGCAGCCTCGCAGGTGACCATGGTCTGTGCCAGGCGCGCCACAAAGCGGTTGCGGTTGGGCAAGCCCGTCAGTGCGTCGTGGTGGGTGATGTAGTCAATGTGTTCGCGGTGGTTTTTCTGCTCGGATATGTCAACGCAAATACCCGCGACCAGCAGGGGTTTGCCGCTGGCATCGCGCTGCATCACCCGGCCCAGGCTGCGGCACCAGACGTAGTGGCCGTCGCGGTGGAGCAGGCGTAACTCTGCCTCATAGTGTGGCAACTCGCCGCGCAGGTGCTGCTGCATCTGGCGCTGCTCCAGGGCGCGGTCGTCGGGGTGAATCCAGTTCACGTAATCCTGGTAGCTGCCTTGCTGCAGGCTGGGCACCTCGTACCCCAAGATGGCAGCGGCCCGGGCGTTGTAGCGGTTGATGCCGCTTTGCACCTCCCACTCCCAGGTGCCCGCTCGAGCAGCATCCACCGCGTTTTGCAGGCGCAGGCGCTCGTTGTCCAGCGCCAGAGCATCGGCTTTGCTTTCGGTAATGTCTTGCACCGTGCCCAGCGCACGAATTGGCTCACCCTGTGCATTGAGTTCAAACTCGGCGCGCTCGCGCATCCAGTAAATTTGCCCGTCAATCTCAACCCGGTGCTCCACGTCATAAACCGCACCACGCAGTGCATGCAGCCAGGCCTCTTCAAACAGCTCACGGTCTGGCGGGAAGACCAGGTTGACCATCAGCTCCAGGTTCAGGGTCTGGCTTAAGGGTACGCCAAACATACGGTAGGTTTGCGCTGACCACTGCAGCTCGTGGGTGTGCATGTCGAGCGTCCAGCTGCCCACGCGTGCCACTTGCTGCGCACGCATCAAGTCGGCGGTGCGCTGTTGCACCAGGGTTTCAAGCAGCTGTTTCTGGTCTTGCAGATGGCGCTGCATTTGAAACAGCTTCAGGTGGGTGCCCACCCGGGCCAGCACTTCTTCTTCCTGAAAAGGTTTTGACACATAGTCCACTGCGCCTGCGGCAAATGCTTTGACCTTGCTGGGCGAGTCGGTCAGGGCACTGATGAAGATCACTGGCACAGCACGCAGGCTGTCGTGGCTTTTGAGTTGGCGGCAGACTTCAAAGCCGTCCATATCGGGCATCATCACATCCAGCAGGATCAGGTCGGGCGGGTTATGTTGCGCGGCGCGCAGTGCCAGCGCACCGCGTGGAAACTGCAGCACCCGGTAGCCCTGGCGGCGCAGCATGTCGTCAAGCAGTTTCAGGTTGGCGGGGGTGTCGTCCACCACCATCACGCTGGGCGCATGGCCAGGGCTGTTCATGGGATAGCTCCAGGGGTCAAGGGGGCATCGGGCGTCAGCAGGGCTTCAAGCTGTTCGTACTGGTAATCGTCAGCCAGGCGTTGCAGGCCGATGGCGATGGCGCTGTCAAAGCTTGCAATGGCGCTCACATGCGAGAGAAACCGGGTCATGTCGCCGGCATGCACGGCCTGGTACAGGCTAAGACGCAGCTCGGCAGGCAGGGTGGCCAGGTCTTGTGGGCCTGCCAGGCGGTGCGGTGGATCAGCGGCTGGCACGGCCTGGCTGTAGGTGTAGCTCAGGCCCAGCACCTGAGCCAGCGCTTCAAGCAATTCTTCAGTGCGCACCGGCTTGCGCACATAGGCATCGACACCGCAGGCAAACACCGCCTTCATGTCGTCGTCAAAGGCGCTGGCGGTGACGGCAATGACCGGCACCCGTTGGTCGTCGGGCAAGGCTTTGATACGCCGTGTGGCTTCAAAACCGTCCATCACCGGCATGCGCATGTCCATCAGCACCGCATCGGGTTGCCAGGCTGACAACAGTTCCAGGGCTTCCTGTCCGTTGCTGGCAGGCATCAGCTCAAAGCCCAGGGGGCGCAATACATCTTGTAGCAGGCGCCGGTTGTCGGACATGTCGTCGGTGATCAGCAGGCGCACCGGGGCACTGCCGGGAGCCAGGCCGGTAACGCCACTCCATTGGCTGGTGAAGCGTTCAGGGGTCTGCGTCGCACGGGAAACAGGCAACTCGATGTAAAAAACGCTGCCTTTACCCGGTTGACTGTCCAGTCCAATGTGGCCTCCCATCAGCCCCACCAGGCGCTTGCTGATGCTCAGTCCCAGGCCTGTGCCGCCGCTGTGATGTCCTGCCTGTGTTTGCTCAAATGGGGTGAACAGGCGTTGCTGCTCATGCAAGCCAATACCGGGCCCGGTGTCTTCAATTTCAACGCGCAGGATGAGGTTGTCCGTTCCTGGTGGTGCCAGCGCCAGACTGGCACGAAGGCTGATTTGACCCTGTGCGGTGAACTTGATGGCGTTGCCCAGCAGGTTGATCAGTACCTGGCGCAGCTTGCTTTCGTCGGCGCGTACATCGTTGGGTACGTCGGTCTGTACCTGGTACGCCATATGCAGGCCTTTGGCCTCTGCGCGCATGCCAAACATCTGGGTCAGATCGGTCAGCAGGTCGTGAAGTTTGAAGTCCGTTGGCGTCAGGGTGAGTTTGCCGGCCTCGATTTTGGAGATGTCCAGCACATCGTTGATCAAGTCGAGCAAGTGCTGCCCACTTTGCACAATGATGCGTGCCTGGTCCAGTTGGCGCGACCCCAACGCCTCATCTCGCGTCAGCACTTGGGCAAAACCGATGATGGCGTTGAGCGGCGTGCGAATCTCGTGGCTCATGTTGGACAAAAACGCGCTCTTGGTGCGACTGGCAGCCTCGGCGGCCTCTTTGGCTTCGGCTAAAGCGTGCTCAGTGCGGTGGCGGCGCACCAGCGCCCACAAATCATTGCCCACCAGACGCAGCTGTTCGGTGTCTGCATTGGTGTAAGCACCGGTTTTTCCAGCCACACACAGTTGCAGCACGCATTGCGTATCGCTGTAAATGGGTACGCACAATTGGGCGGGCAGCTGCTTGGCACAGGGATCAGCACCGTCCAGGCTGGCGTAGCCAGATTGGCTGGTCGTAATGCGCGCCGCCACGTCGGCACCTTGTTGCAGCACTTGGGCTTCGGTCAGGTGGCTCATGGCCTGACTGATGGCCAGCATGGCGGTGAGGCGTTCGTCGCTCACGCTCAGACGGTGGTTGGCAGCTTGCAGTTCGACAGTTCGGGTGTCCACCAGGGTTTCCAGGTGCTGGCGGTGCATGGCCAGCTCGTCTTGCATGCGCCGCTGCTCGGTCATGTCGTGGCTGATGCCCAGCACACCCAGAATGCGGCCGTCGGCACCCAGCATGGGCACCTTGGTGGTCTCCAAAAGGGCGCGGTGGCCGTCGCTGGCAAAGGTCACCCACTCTTCATTGACCGTGGGCTTTTGCGCCGCCATGGCCGCCTGGTCGTGGTGACGAAACGAGTCTGCCAGTTCGGCATCCACGAAGTCGTCATCGGTCTTGCCCACAATGGCAGCTTCAGTGGCACCAAAAAACCGCTCAAACGACGGGTTGCACGACAGGTAAACGCCTTGGGTGTCTTTGAGCCAGATCAGGTCGGGAATGGTGTCCACCAGGGTGCGCAGGTGCGATTCACTGTTGGCCAGGGCGTGGCTTGCCTGCAACCGGGCAGTGATGTCGGTAAAGATACCCAGCAGGGCCGGCTGGCCGTTAATTTCCATTGGAATGCGCTGAATATCAGCCACAAACTGGCTGCCATCCTGGCGCAGCACCGGCAGTTCCATGGGGCCGGGGGGATTGCCAGCGTTGATTTTGGCAAAGTCAGCCTCAATGCGCGGCAGAGTTTCGGGCGGGTGAATACGCGCTGGGCTAAGTTGCAACGCATCGTCGCGGCTGTAGCCCAAAAGCTGGCAAAAATACTCGTTGACAAACACAAAGCGGCCGGTGTGGATATCGGCCGCAGCCAGACCCACCGGCGCTTTGTCCAGCACGGCGTGCATGCGTTGCTCGGCTAATGACCATTGCTGTGGCTTGTGCGCGGGGGCGCTGAGCAGGGAATCCCAGCGCGCTTCACTGGTTTGCAAGGCTTGCTGGGCATGCTGACGTGCCAGCTTTTCGTGCATCAGCTCAATGGCTTGCGCAGACACAGTTTGGTACATGGCCAGCACGGTCTGGATCAGCGTGGCGGTGGCGCCGCGCATTTGCTCGTCAGCCTGCTGTCGGGCATCGGCAATGCTTTTGCCTGCTTCAATGGCCCTGACTGCCAGCGCCATGCGCTTGTCGTTGTCAAGAATATGGTAGGCCAGCCATTGGGTCAGGTAGGCAAACAGGTCATCCAGCACCGCCTGAAACGGCCGCTGCCCCGACTGCAAGGCCAAAATGTGATCAAAAAACTTTTGGTGACCGATCACGTGCTGTGCCAACCAGTCGTCTCCCGCCAGCGCGTCTTGCCAAATGGCTTCTTCGGTCTTGAAATGGTAGACGGCGTAGTCGGCCAGCTCACCCAGAATGGCCGCCACCTCATCCTGTGTGCCGCCTTGCACGTGCTGCTGGGCCAGGCGGTTGATCAACTGCACCAGTTTGCGGTGCTGTTCATCAATGACATCAATGCCTGTTTCAAGATGACTGTTCCAGGGAAAAATCTCAAACATGGGCGGCCAGCGGTTGGGGGATCAGTAAAAAACCTGACAAGTATCGCATTGGGAACAGGCAATTTATCAGCCAAGCTTTGCGCAGAGCGCTTCGGGGCTATTGAATTTGGCTTATCCTTCTGCCGCGCTCGCAACCCCCCCTCATTTTGAAAGGCAAGTATGTTGAAACCCTGGCGTCGTTCTGTATTGTTGGCCGCAGGCCTGACCCTGTTGCTGGGAGCCCATGGCAGCCTGCAAGCCCAAGCTACCGTGCCCGTGCGGGTGGGCTCCAAAATTGACACCGAAGGCAAGCTGCTGGGCAATCTGGTGGTGCTGGCGCTGGAGGCCAGTGGCCTCAAGGTGGACAACCGGGTGGCCACCGGCAACACCAAGGTGGTGCGCACCGCGCTGCTGGCAGGTGAAATAGACCTGTACCCCGAATACACCGGCAACGGTGCCTTCATGCTGGGCGACGAGGGCAACAAGGCCTGGCGTGAGCTGCGCGCGGGCTATGAGCTGGTCAAAAAAATGGACCTGGAGCGCAACAAGATCGTCTGGCTGGAGCCCGCCAGTGCCAACAACACCTGGGCGATTGCGGTGCGCAAAGACGTGGCCAGTGCCAACAAACTGAAAACGCTGGATGACCTGGCCAAGTTTGCTGCTGGTAGCGGCCCGTTCAAGCTGGCAGCATCGGCCGAATTCATGGAGCGCCCGGATGCCATGCCGTCGTTTGCTGCAGCTTATGACTTCAAACTGCGCCCCGATCAAACGCTGATTCTGGCTGGCGGCGACACTGCGGCCACCATTCGGGCAGCCGCCGAAAAGACCTCGGGGGTCAACGCCGCCATGGCTTACGGCACCGACGGTCCGGTGGCGGCCATGGGTTTGGTCATCATGCAGGACCCCAAAGGCGCGCAGCCGGTGTATGCGCCGGCCCCGTTGGTGCGCGAAGCCGTGCTCAAAGCCAACCCGAGCATTGCCACGGTGCTGGCACCGATCTTCAAGTCGCTTGACACGGTGACGTTGCAGCAGCTCAATGCCCGCATTCAGCTCGAAGGCGTGGATGCACGCAAGGTGGCGGGCGACTATTTGCGCAGCAAGGGCTTCATCAAGTAAGTCCGCTTCTTCATCATCCGTGTCCTTGTCGCTCCGCTGAGGCCAGTGCATGCAGCTCAATCCGGTGTGGGCGGTGTGCGGTGCGCTCGGCATGGGGACGGCATTGTTTTTACCGCTGGTGCGGGTTGCTCCCAATCGGCTGATGTCGGGCGAGCCGCTGGGCTTGGCGCAGTTGCTGTCACCCACTGTTGGGTGGGCTGTGGCGCTGACTTTGTTGCTGGTGGCGCCGTTGGCCTGTGGGGTGCGCAGCCGTTGCGCGCCGGCTTGGCCTGACCATGTCGGGTTTGGTCAGGATAGATCTGCGCAACCGGGCTGGGCGATGCCAGGGGTGGTGTTGGTGCTAATGGCTTTAGGGGTGGCGGCCTTGCTGGCGCTGGCTGGGCAACATGCCAGCCAGGTCGCACTGACCGAATCGCCTTACGCGCGCACTTCTTTTGGGGCTGGTTTTTGGAGCCTGCTGGGTTTGGCTTTGCTGGTCAGTCTGGATGCCTTGCGCCAGCTGCCCGCCAGCAGCATGGGACGCTCCGCGGTCTGGCTCGGTCTGGCCTTGCCCAGCCTGGTGGTGTTGGGCTTGGGCTGGGGCAATGATCTGTCGCTGCTGAAAGAGTACGCCAACCGCAGCGATGTGTTTTGGCAAGCTGTGCTGCGCCATGGGCAAATTGTGCTGCTGGCCACACTGCCCTCAGTGTTGCTGGGGCTGG
>JAIFMT010000257.1 GCA_020048295.1 Rhodoferax sp. | reverse complement strand
GTTTTGAAGGGTATGGCATTGCTGTCAATTCCAGGGGTGTCGAAGAGCTCAATGCCGCCAAGGCGATTCCGGTTGCGGGCTGGTTCCTGGGTGTGGTGATGCCCGCTGCGGAAGCCTTTGCACCCATTCAAGACATGCAGCAACGCATGTTCCTGGCCACCCTGCTGCTGACCTTGCTGACCGGTGCATTGACCTGGTGGATTTTGCAGCGCCAGCTGTCACCCCTGTTGGCCACAGCAGATGCCATGACGGACTTGGCCAATACCAACCAGATTGAGCAACCCCTGCCCGCCAACCGGCACGATGAAATCGGTCAACTCATCAGTGGCTTTAACCGTATTTTGTTACTGTGGACGCAACGCGAGGCAGCGCTGAAAGAGAGCCAGCAAAACCTGGCCATCACCTTGAACTCGATTGGCGATGCGGTGATTGCCACCGATGTGGCGAGCCGCATCACGCACATGAACCCGGTGGCCGAGCGTTTGACCGGCTGGCCGATGGCCGATGGCTTGGGCCATCCGCTGACCGACGTTTTTCGCATCGTCAATGTCACAACACGCCAAGCGGTAGAAGACCCGGTGCAACTGGTGATCCAGCGTGGCGAGGTGGTGGGGCTGGCCAACCACTCGGTGTTGTTGGCCCAGGACGGCCAGGAGTACCACATTGACGACAGCGCCGCGCCAATCCGCAACGCGGCGGGCGACATTGTGGGGGTGGTGCTGGTGTTCAGTGATGTCACCGAGAAGTACCAGCAGCAAGAGGCCTTGCGCATTGCCGCCACCGCATTCGAGTCGCAGCAAGGCACGCTCATTACCAACGCACAGCGCGAGATATTGCAGGTCAACCAGGCGTTTACAGACATTACCGGTTTTAGTGCCGAAGAGGCGGTAGGGCAAAATCCGCGCATCCTGAAATCTGGCCGCCACGACAGTGACTTTTATGCGGCCATGTACCAGGCGCTGGAGCGCACCGGGGTGTGGTCCGGTGAAATCTGGAATCGGCGCAAAAATGGCGAGGTTTACCCCGAGTGGCTCAACATCAGTGCGGTCAAGGACGAAGCCGGCCTGACCAGCCACTTTGTCGGCTTCTTTACCGACATCAGCCAGCGCCTGAGTGACCAGGCGCAAATTGACACGCTGGCTTTTTATGACCCGCTAACGCTGTTGCCCAACCGCCGCCTGCTGCTGGACCGGCTGGAGCAAACCCTGCACACCAGCACCCGCCATGCCCGCAAGAGCGCCTTGCTGTTTGTTGACCTGGACAATTTCAAAACGCTCAACGACACGCTGGGCCATTACCAGGGTGACCTGCTGCTGGCGCAGGTGGCGCAGCGCCTGAAGACCTGCATTCGGGACGGCGACACCGTGGCCCGCCTGGGCAGTGACGAGTTTGTGGTGATGCTCGAAGACCTGAGCGAGAACGCGATCGAAGCCGCAACCCAGGCGGAAACCGTGGGCGATGCCGTGCTGCGGGCGTTCGAGCCCGACTTTTCGCTCGACTTAGGGCCGCATCACAACACACCCAGCATTGGCATCACCTTGTTTGGAGGCCAGCCGCTAGAGCCAAGCGAACAGCCGCTGCGGCGCGCCGAGCTGGCCATGTTTCAGGCGAAAACGGCCGGGCGCAACACGCTGCGCTTTTTTGATGCGCAGATGCAAACCGAAGTCTCCGCCCGCGCTGCGCTGGAGGTCGATCTGCGCGCGGCGGTGCAGCAACAGCAATTTTTGCTGCACTACCAGCCCCAAGTGGTGGGCGCGGGCCGCATCACCGGCGTGGAAGCCCTGGTGCGCTGGCAGCACCCGCAACGTGGCATGGTGTCGCCGGCAGAATTCATACCGCTGGCCGAGGAAAGCGAGCTGATTCTGGCAATTGGCCAGTGGGTGCTGGAGACCGCCTGCACCCAGTTGGCCGCATGGGGGCAGCAGCCCGAACTGGCGCATTTGACGATGGCCGTGAATGTGAGTGCGCGGCAGTTTAAGCAACGCGATTTTGTCGAGCAGGTGCTGGCCACGCTGGCGCGCACGCAAGCCAACCCACGGCGGCTGAAGCTGGAGCTGACCGAAAGCATGCTGGTGGACGATGTCGAAGCGATCATCGCCAAGATGGGCAACCTGAAAGCGCGCGGGGTGACTTTTTCGCTGGATGATTTTGGCACTGGCTATTCGTCGCTGGCGTACCTGAAACGGCTGCCACTGGACCAGCTCAAGATTGACCAGGGCTTTGTGCGCAACATCGTCACCGACTCCAATGATGCCGCGATTGCCCGCATGGTGGTGGCGCTGGCCGAGAGCCTGGGGCTGGTGGTGATTGCCGAAGGCGTGGAGTTGCAGGCACAAGCAGGCTTTCTGGCCCATCTGGGTTGTCATGCGTACCAGGGGTATTTGTTCAGCAAACCCCTGCCGGTAGCCGCCTTCGAGGCATTTGCCCGCAGCCGTTGAAATGCTGCCAGTCAAACCCCGTGGCCGGTGGATGCCAATCTGGCGTGTGCGCTGTCTGCCGTGCCGGGGCATTGGTTTTGGCGCTGCAAATGGTTTTAAATATGTAGCTGTTAGCGCTTATCCCATAAGGGATACAGCCCTATTTATCCTATATCACCAGGCCGGCGATGTGGCCCCGGCCTGCGGACATTAGCCCGCAGAAACCCGCCTCGGCCGCGCCTGCCTTTGGTTTCCATTGGCGATACTGGAATTTGAGTGCTTTCGTAGCGCAGGGCAAACAGGACATGGCTCAGAATGCTGTCGCCAGCACCTCCGGCATGGACACCACCCGTGTCACGGGTTTGATTCGGGCCGGCTGCTGTAGCGGCATCAACGGGGTGTCGATCTGGGAGAGAAGAAATTCGTATCCGATCACGGCAGCCTCATTTTTTGCATATCAAACTAAGATTTTTGATATTTTAAGAACTCTGTCGATGTTTTTTTATAAGCATGAGCAGGCCGATGGCATCGACTGAAGCTTGAATTGGGACACCGCAGATGAAATCAAAAAAGCCTGTCAGGCATCACACCTGACAGGCTTCATATTCTGGACTGAGTTTTGACTACTTTTTGGTCGGGCAGGTGTTGATGCCCAAAATTGGATACAGCGCGCACCAGCCAATGGCACCGGTGGCCAGCGGCACAATACCGATGTAGCCCCACACCGGCAGCATGCCCATAAAGGTCAAGGCAATCAGAACCAGACCCACCACGATGCGCAAGATGCGATCAATACCGCCAACATTTGATTTCATATAAAACTCCAAGGGAAAAAGTGAAAAGACCGGCTGACTCAAGCAAGCAGGCGTATTACACCTGAAGATCAGCGATGCAGTGTGTGACTCAAGTCACCCAGCGCAAGCCCACACCACCCGTATCGCGCAACAACGCCAGCGCCATCAGTTCAAATGGCTGCTGACCAAAGCGCGCAAGGCGGCGCTGTTGACGATCTGGATTTGCTCGCGCCCCAGCACCACCCAGCCTTCGCGCTCAAAGCGTCGCAGCAGCCGCGTCACCATCTCGCGCACCGTGCCCAGTTCGTCGGCCAGCGCCTGGTGTGTCAGGTTGAGCTGCTGGCCGCGCCCGAGCAGCGCGCCGGCCAGGCGGCGGTCAAGTTTGTGAAACGCCACTGCATCAATCAGGGCGGTCAAGTCGGCCATGCGCTCGGCAAACAGGCCCAGCACATCGTTGCGAAACGCCGGGGCATCGATCCAGCGCCTGAACAGGTCGGGCCGGATCAGCAAAAAATGGCTCGGCTTGGAGGTGATGCCAAAGGCCGACAAGGGCTGCGAGCGAAACAGCGAGGCGCTTGACACCAGGCACAACTCACCCGCCACCACCCGGTACAACTCCAGCGAACGGCCATCGCCCGAGTTGCGCGACACCTTGATCTCACCTTCGAGCACCAGCGGAAAACCCTGACAGGCGGCGTTTTCACTGAACAGCACGGTGTCGGCTGGCACCCGCATCGGCAGCAGCGTGCCACCCAGTTCCTGCAGCGTCGGCGTCACCTGTGCCAGCGACGGGTACAGCGCCAGCACCTGGTCTATCGGCAAAAGCGGTGCGCCAGCCATCGGGTCAGGCCGCTACCGTGTAGCCTTCATCGACAATGGCCTGCTTCAAGGCATCTGCCGGCACAGCCGATTCCACCTCAACCAGGTTGGCGGCACGGTCGATCACCACCAGTGCGGCGCGGTCAAGCTGGCGAATGGCGCGCGACACGGCTTTTTCACAGTGCTCGCAAGTCATGCCTTGCACGTTGAACGTGTGCTTCATCAAACATCCTTTTGAAAATGATGGGTTGGCAAAAGCGCGTATTGTGAACCCTGCAGTCCATTGGAGAATCAACCCACCATGACAACCCCAAACTCTGACCCGACGGCCGCGCTGCGTATCGACATTGGCATTCACGGCATGACTTGCGCCTCGTGTGTGGCACGCGCCGAACGGGCCTTGAAAAAGGTGCCGGGTGTGCAGGAGGTGGCGGTCAATCTGGCCACCGAGTCAGCTCGCATTCTGGTCACCCCTGGCGATGCCACCGAAGCCCGGCTCAAGCGGGCCGTGCGCGATGCCGGATACGAACCGGTAGCGGCCAACGCCGCCATCGATGCCATGCCCGAATCTGACTGGACCGGGTTTGGCCCGGTGGCACTGGGTCTGGCCTTGTCGCTGCCTTTGACCTTGCCGATGCTTGGCGCGCTGCTGGGTCTGCACTGGATGCTGCCAGCCTGGCTGCAGTTTGCGCTGGCCACGCCGGTGCAGTTCATTCTGGGGGCGCGCTTTTACAAAGCCGGCTGGCATGCGCTGCTGAGCTTGAGCGGCAACATGGATTTGCTGGTGTCGATTGGCACCACGGCAGCCTGGGCCTTGTCGCTGTGGTTGTGGCTGACCGCGCCCGCCGGGGCGTCGGTGCACCTGTATTTTGAAGCCTCGGCGGTGGTGATCACGCTGGTCATGCTGGGCAAGTGGCTGGAAGCCCGCGCCAAGCGGCAAACCACCTCGGCGATTCGCGCGTTGCATGAGTTGCGCCCGGATGTCGCCCATTTGCTCGGGCTTGATGGCGAGGTGGATGTGCCGATTGACGAGGTACTGGCCGGCGACGAACTGGTGGTGCGCCCCGGTGAGCGTTTTGCCGTCGATGGCCTGGTGCTGGAAGGGCAAACCCAGGTGGATGAGTCAATGCTGACTGGCGAGCCACTGCCGGTGAGCAAGGGCGCGGGCGAGCGTGTCACCGGCGGCACGCTCAATGGCGACGGACGTGTTGTCATACAGGTCAAGGCCACCGGTGTCGATACGGTGCTGGCTAACATCATCCGGCTGGTGGAAGACGCCCAGGCCGCCAAGGCACCGATCCAGCGTCTGGTGGATCGGGTCAGCGCGGTGTTTGTGCCGGTGGTGATGCTGTTGGCGCTGCTGACGCTGCTGGGTTGGTGGCTGAGCGGCCATGCGTTTGAGCAGGCCGTGATCCACGCCGTGACCGTGCTGGTGATTGCCTGCCCCTGCGCGCTGGGACTGGCCACGCCAGCGGCCATCATGGCTGGCACGGGCGTGGCAGCGCAGCATGGCATTCTGATCAAGGACGCCCAGGCGCTGGAGCTGGCGCACCAGGCCCGGGTGGTGGTGTTTGACAAGACTGGCACGCTGACCTTGGGGCAGGCACAGCTGAGTGACTTTGTGGTGCTGCCCGGTTTTGAGCGAAATCCCCTGCTGGCGCTGGCTGGCGCACTGCAAGGTGGCAGCAGCCATCCGCTGGCACGCGCCGTGGTGCGCGCGGCCAAAGCACAGCAGCTGGATTTGCCAACGGTTGCCAATTTGCAAAATGTGTCGGGCAAAGGCCTGTCAGGGCAGGTCGAGGACCACAACTACCTGCTGGGCAGCATCGGCTGGCTGAGCAGCCTGGGTGCCGACTTTTCTGCCTTCAGCGCACAACTGCTGGGTTTTCAAAGCCAGGGGGCCACGCTGTCAGCGCTGGCCAAAACCAGCGATGCTGGCGTGCAGGTGCTGGCCTTGCTGAGCTTTGCCGACGAACCCAAGCCGCAAGCGGCGGCTGCCATCAGCGCGCTGCGCGCGCAAGGCATCCGGGTGCTGATGTTGTCGGGCGACAGCGCGGCAGCGGCGCAGGCGATGGCGCTGCGCGTGGGCTTGCTGCCAGAGCAAGGTGAAGTCATCAGCGAGGTATTGCCAGCGGACAAGGCGGCGCACATCACCGCGCTCAAGCGCGGCGGGCAGACGGTGGTGATGGTCGGTGACGGCATCAACGACGCGCCGGCGCTGGCGGCGGCCGATGTGGGCATGGCCATGGCACAAGTAGAAGGTGGCACCGACGTGGCGATGCATGCAGCGGGCATCACGCTGATGCGCGGTGATCTGACGCTGGTGGCCGCGGCGCTGGATATTTCGCACCGCACCGTCGCCAAAATCAGACAAAACCTGTTTTGGGCCTTTGTTTACAACGTAGCTGGCATTCCGCTGGCGGCTTTGGGTTACCTCAATCCGGTGCTGGCGGGTGCCGCCATGGCACTGAGCTCGGTCAGCGTGATGAGCAACGCCCTGCTGCTCAAGCGCTGGCGGCCCGCCAGCCAGTAATTTATAAGAAATCAGGCTCTAGCCCTTTAAAAATAAGCGCAGACAGCTATTTAAACTGCAGTATTTTTGGGTTGCGAGGTGGTGCGTAAGTGAGCTGCCGTGGCCCGACTCAGGCATTGAAAGCCGACCAGCCTGGCTAGAGCAGGCTGAGCCAACATTATTTTGGCTTGTAAGTGGCGCTTTGCACCACCAGGTAAGTCACGGCGTTGCGCAGGTCGGTGTCGCTGAGTTGGTCCATGCCAGCGCGTGCAGGCATCGCCTTGTGGCCAGTAATGGCCGAATGCACCAGGTTTTCGACGCCTTTTTGCAGACGCGGTTTCCAGGCGCTGAAGTCGTCAATGCGCGGGGCACCGTCCTTGCCGCTTTCGTGGCACACCGCGCAGCGCTCATTGACGAGCTGCTCACCGGTGATCGAGGACGGTGAGGCATACGGTTTTTTGGGATCAACGGCTTTGCCAAAGCTGACCATGAAGGCCACGGCCCGGCTCATCTCAAGGTCAGTCAAGTTGGGCTGGCCACCATGGGCCGGCATTTTTCCAACCCCCTTGATGGCGTTTTCGGTGAGTTTGATCAATCCGTTCTTGGAGTGCTGGGTCCAGGCCTCGACATCGCCAATTTTGGGCGCGCCGTCTTTTCCACTGGCATGACAAGCTGAGCACACTTCTTGGACGATCGCTTGCCCGGTTTTGTCTGCTGCCTGCGCAACACCGAAACACAAGGACGATACACCCAGCAAAACCAGGCTCAACTTTTTTGTCATGGAATAGTGGCTCATGTTGACTCCGTTTCAAACAAGCTCGAATGCCTGCTTTAATAGTCTGATTTTAGGCTGACGATTTTCGATTTTTAACGCTTGTCAGGTAATTCAATCTTGACTTCGAGCACTTCAAGGTTGTCTTGGCGCTCCAGGTTGACCTTGATGTCCTCCGGATTGATTTTGACGTACTTGCTGATCACGGCAATCAGCTCACGCTGCAGGTCAGGCAGGTAGTCGGGCGTGGCCGGGTTGCGGCCGTTGCGCTCGTGCGCCAGGATGATTTGCAGGCGCTCTTTGGCAACACTGGCCGTTTTCTTTTTTTCGCCCAGAAAAAATGAGAAAAAAGACATGGCTTACTTCCCCCCGAACAGACGCTTGAACAAGCCTTGCTTGGGTGGCTCGGTAAAACGCATGGGTTTATCCTGGCCCAAAAACCGGTCAATCACGTCCTTGTAGGCTTCCGACACATCGCTGCCGCTCATGTGAACCGCTGGCACACCCTGGTTGGAGGCTTGCAGCACGGCTTCGCTCTCAGGTATCACGCCAATCAGCTTGATGCGCAAGATGTCCTGAATGTCCTGCAAGGAGAGCATCTGGCCCTGGTTGACGCGTGCCGGGTTGTAGCGGGTGATCAGCAAGTGTTCCTTGATCGGCTCGCCACCCTGCATGGCACGCCGGGTCTTGCTCGACAACATGCCCAGAATGCGGTCAGAGTCGCGCACCGACGACACCTCGGGGTTGGTCACCACCAGCGCTTCATCGGCAAAATGCATGGCCATCATGGCACCCACCTCGATTCCCGCGGGTGAATCACAAACGATGAACTCGAAGTCCATCGCCGCCAGGTCGGCTAGCACCTTCTCGACGCCATCTTGCGTCAGCGCGTCCTTGTCGCGGGTTTGCGAGGCGGCCAGCACATACAGGTTTTCACACTGCTTGTCCTTGATCAGCGCCTGGTTCAGGTTAGCTTCGCCATGAATCACGTTGATCAGGTCATACACCACACGGCGCTCGCAGCCCATGATCAAGTCCAGGTTGCGCAGGCCCACGTCAAAGTCAATCACCGCCGTTTTGTGCCCGCGCAGGGCCAGGCCGGTTGCAAAGCTGGCGCTGGTGGTGGTTTTACCCACGCCACCTTTGCCGGAAGTCACCACAATGATTTTTGCCATGTCAGCACAATCTTTCAAAAAAATATCAGGGGTTCAAGGCTTCAAACAGCAGCTTTTCCTGCCCGTCATCGCTCAGTCGCACCTGCGCTGGCTTGCCTTGAATATCGGCGGCCAATGGGATTTCGCTGGTGCGATAGACACCGGCAATCGAGATCAGCTCGGGCTCCAGACAGATCGAGAATATGCGCGCCTGGGTGTTGCCACTGGCACCTGCCATGGCCTTGCCACGCAGCGGGGCATACACATGAATATTGCCGTCGGCCACCACCTCGGCACCTTGGTTGACGATGGCCAACATGACCAGATCGGTACCGCGCGCATAGATTTTCTGACCGGAACGCAAGGGTTTGTCAATCACCAGCGCGCCCGGACCCGGGACTTCGCGCACCACTTCTTTGACAACTTCCCGAATTTCAACTTCAGCGACTGGTAAAACTGGCGCTGGCGCTGCCCGGGGCTTGACCACATCCAGCGGCACCTCGACCAGACCGGCTGCCGCGGCAAGGCGGATATGTTCTGGTTCAGTGGCGCGAAACATCAGCGGCTTCAAACGGCAAGCGTTCAGCGCAGCCAGCAGTGCGCTCAAGTCCGTCACGGGGGAATCAGGCAACAAGTGCGAAAAATCAAGCACCAGCGGGTCATTGTCAAAAAAATCAGGGCTTTCGCCTTGTGTCCCAAACTGCTGCTGCAGTTCCAGCGCCAATTGCTGCAAATCAGCTGATTTGAGCATCAGGGCAACTGGCTGCAGATTTGTGCTTTTGATGTCAAAGGATTTGGCCACGGGAGCAAATGTGCAAGGGAAGGTTGAAAACTTTTTGGAGCAAGTCTGAGCGAATTTGAAATGTTACTTGATTGTGCCCCTGAAAAATCAGGCACAACGTTAAAGAAATGATTTATGCACAGTCATTGAAGAGTTGGATATTTCTTTGTTGTGTTTTCTGTCTTGTTTTGTATTTATAAGATTTTAAAATAGCAGTAGCAACATCTCAGTGACTGTGGGTGAGTATGACAACCTGGTGTCTCTGAAAACTGGACAACTTTCAATTTATTGAAATACTGTGGATAACTAAGCAGTTACGCGAACTTTATCAACAAGTCTATCCACTGATTGTTGGGTAAAAAAAACCAGTTTCAGAGCAGCTCTGAAACTGGTTGTGCGGCGTGCAAGCCGGGGCAGACGCTAATCGGAGCGCCCGCGAAAGCCGCGCATTGTCAAGCGCTGCGGCGCTTGTGCGGGCGAAACGGGCAGAACTTACTTGAGCTTGCCCCGGGCGCTGGCAATTTCAGCCTTGACCTGCTCGGCATCCTGCGAGTCAGGTGGCAACACGGTCAGCACCGTTTCCCAATGGCCAATGGCACCCTGGTAATCGGCTCGCTGCAGTGCGGCCTGTCCGGCCATCATCAGCAGCGTCGGGTGTTTGGGGTTGAGCTTGAGTCCGTTGGTAATCAGCTGGGTGGGTTTGCCCTTGAAATCGCCCTTGCTGCGGGTCACCAGCACATCGGCGTATTGCGCGGCGACATCGGCATCGGTGTCTTGCAGCTTGCCGGTTTTGGCATAGGCCTGCTCGGCCTCAGCGAGCCGGCCTTGCACCTTGTAGGCGCGCGCCAGCCGGGCCCAGCCGGGCAGGTCGTCGGGGTTGGCTTTCAGGCGAGCCGCCAGACGCTCCACCATTTCATTGATTTTTTCGGGGGTCATGCCTGCGGCAGCGGCGGCCGGTACCGGTGGCAGCTTGTTGCTTTCGCCGGCGGGCAGGCCGGCCTTGCTGCGCGCCTCGGCAATGTTGGCACGCATTTGCTCGGCGTCGGGTGAATCGGGGTTCATCAGCGCCAGCAGTTTTTCCCACTGGGTCACGGCTTCCTTGAATTTTTCGCTCTGGAACAAGGCAATGCCCGACAGCATCAAGCCCATCGGGTGTTCGGGGTTGAGCCGCAGCGCTTCTTCGACCATCTTTGCCGGTCGGCCCATCAAGTTGTTGCCGGCTTGCATGGCCAGCAGCTCGGCGTAGTCCACCAGCAGGTCAGGGTCGGCGTTCACGGCGCTGCCAGCCTTCTCAAAAGCCAGTGCGGCTTCGGGCAGACGATTGACTGCCTTGTAGGCTCGTCCCAGCATGGCCCAGCCACGCGGGTTGTCGGGGTTGGCCTTGAGTTTGTCGGCCATGCTGTCGATCATCTGCTGGATTTGTTGTGCGTTGTCATGGCCTGCGGGCATGCGGTCAATGGCCATGGGTGTGCCCAGCTGCCAGTACAGGCCCAGCGCCAGCAGCGGCATGCTGATGCCCACCAGCGCGGCGGTGCGCTTCGCACTCCAGAAGCCCGTGGTTTTGGACTGCCCGGGGCTGGCCTCAAAACTTTCGGTGTCGTCGAGCAGGCGCAGTTGCAGCTCGTCGCGGCTGGCCTCGAAGTCTGGCTGGCTGATCACGCCGCGCGCCAGATCGGCCTGTAGCGCCTGCAACTGGTCGCGGTGAATGGCCGCATTCAGGCGCTCGGTGGAAATGCCCGTGCTTTTTGGCCGGCGCAGCAAGGGACGAATCAGCCAAGCCGTGACCAGCAGCGTCAACAGCGCTGCAATCGCAATAAATACATTCATTTGGAGGAATCAGTCTCTTGTAGTAGGGCTTGCGCTTTGGCACGCTGCTGGGCGTCGGGTACCTGCGACTCAGTTTGGCGCTGGTTGCGCCGGATCACATTAAAAAGTACCCAACCCGCCAGCAACAACAGCGCCAGCGGCCCAAACCACAGCAACCAGGTGGTGGGTTTGACGGGCGGGCTGTACAAAATGAAGTCGCCATAGCGGTCAACCAGGTATTTCTTGATCTCGGCATCGCTTTTGCCGGACTTGATCAGCGTGCGTACTTCGCGGCGCAGGTCCAGCGCCAAATCAGCGCGCGAGCCTGCCAGCGACTCGTTCTGGCACACCAGGCAGCGTAGCTCTTCGGCAATCACAATCAGCCGTTGTTCCACCACCGGGTCTTCTGCCAAGGGCGCGGCCTCGTTGGCTTGCGCCGGCCAGATGAATTGAAGCGCCAGAAAAATAGCCAGCCAGATTTTCATTTTTGCAGTTCCCGCACCAGGGGGATGAGTTTGTCGCGGATGGCTTCTTCGGTAAACGGGCCAATTTGCTTGTAGCGGATGATCCCGGCTTTGTCGATGACAAAGCTCTCGGGTACGCCATAGACACCAAAGTCGATGCCAATGCGGCCGTCTTTATCAGTGATCGATACGTCATACGGGTTGCCATAGCGGGCAAGCCATTTCAGGCCGTCTGCGTCCTGGTCTTTGTAGTCGAGGCCGATGACGGGAAAGTTCTTGGTTTTCACCAGCTCAACCAGCAGCGGATGCTCTTGTCGGCAAGCCACACACCACGAGGCCCAGGTATTGAGCAACCAGACCTTGCCCAGCATGTCTTTGCTGGAGAACTGAGCGCCACCCCCGTCGAGCACGGGTGCGGTGAACACGGGAGCTGGTTTGCCAATCAATGGCGAAGGGATTTCGCGTGGGTCGCGCGTCAGGCCAATGGCCAGAAACACCACCAGCACGATGAAAATCGCCAGCGGAATCAGGGTCTTCTTCATGCGGCAACCAGTTTGTCAGTGTCAGTGCTTGTCTGGTTGGCCAATTTTTTACGGTAGCGCCGGTCCAGCACCGCCATGCCACCCCCGATGGACATGATCAGGCAGCCAAACCAGATCCAGGTGACAAACGGCTTGTGATACACCCGCATGGCCCAGGCATCGGTGGGGCCATCGTCCAGTTTTTCACCCAGCGATACATACACATCGCGCGTCAGGCTGGTGTCAATGGCGGCTTCGGTCATTGGCATGGTGGATGAGAAATAGGTGCGCTTTTCCGGGTAAAGAATTCTCAGCACCCGATCGTTGTGGATCAGCTCGACGCTGCCCACATTGGCGTTGTAGTTGGGGCCAGGCACGTCTTTGATACCGGTGAGCTTGAAGGTATAGCCGCCCACCGCCACCGTGTCGCCAATGGCCATGCGCACGTCTTTTTCGGTTTCATAGCCTTTGACCATGGTGACCCCGATGACGCTCACCGCAATGCCAATGTGCGCCACATGCATGCCCCAGAACGACAGTGGCGTGCGTTGCCCGGGCGCGGTGTTTTTAAGGTGCTGCCAGATGTGCGCCAGCGAGCCCAGCACAATCCACATGGCCAGCGTCAGGCCCACCGCCACCAGCGGCGACCAGGCACCTGCCAACAAGGGCAAGCTGCCGCCCAGCAATACCGAGGCAATGGCAATCGGCCGCAAGCGCTTGGCCAACTCGCCCAGCGTGTCATTTTTCCAGCGTGCATAGGAGCCAATCACCATGAAAAACAGCACCGGCAGCATGATGGGCGCAAACACCGCGTTAAAGTAGGGCGGCCCCACCGACAGTTTGCCCAGGTTGAGCGCATCGATGATCAGCGGGTACAGCGTGCCCAGCAGCACGCTGGCCATGGCCACCGTCAGCAGCACGTTGTTGATGAGTAAAAAGGTTTCCCGCGACACCAGTGCAAAACTACCACCGGCGCGCACCTTGCCGGCGCGCAGTGCAAACAGCGTGAACGAGCCACCCACCACCACCGCCAGAAACAACAGGATGAACACGCCGCGTCGCGGGTCGGTGGCAAACGCATGCACCGAAGTCAGCACGCCTGAGCGCACCAGGAATGTGCCCAGCAGGCTCAGTGAAAACGAGGTGATGGCGAGCACGATGGTCCAGTGGCGAAACAGGCCGCGTTTTTCGGTCACTGCCAAAGAGTGAATCAGCGCGGTGCTGATCAGCCAGGGCAGAAACGAGGCGTTTTCAACCGGGTCCCAGAACCACCAGCCACCCCAGCCCAGCTCGTAATACGCCCACCAGGAGCCCAGTGCAATGCCCAGCGTCAGAAAGATCCAGGCAGCCGTGGCCCAGGGACGCGACCAGCGCGCCCAGGCGGCATCGAGCCGGCCGTTCAGCAGCGCCGCAATGGCAAAGGCAAACGGAATGGCCATGCCGACATAACCCATGTAGAGCAGCGGCGGGTGAAACACCAGGCCGGGGTCTTGCAGCAGCGGGTTCAGGCTGCGGCCGT